>CADCOX010000024.1 GCA_902803195.1 uncultured Bacteroidales bacterium | reverse complement strand
CCGCTTCGAGTACGTCATCACCCGCAAGGCGCAGGCTGCCGCCAAGAAGGCGCAGAAGAAGGGCGAGACCTCTGCCGACTGGACCGAGCCCGAAGAGGAGCAGACGCAGCCGTAAAGAAGACCCTCCCCCCGCCCTCCCTTGTAGGGAGGGAGCGGTCACCTTCAGGAAATGAGAGGGGGGAGCGGGCTGGCGCGATGAGGGGGGGGGAGGGAGAGGGCTGGCGCAGTGAACGGCCGCGGTGCCCCGCCCATACGGGCGGGTTGACAGCACCCCACCCCCAGAAGCGCGCCCCCTCCCAAAGCCCTCCCAAAGCCCCCTCTGCCCCTCTTTCCCCTCTTTCCCCCGACCGCTTACCGAAGAAGCGTCAACCTTCCCTTCAAACACATCTATGTCTAACCAAAAGCCCACCCCTTGACAGGTAACCTTTCCCTCCCTCCTTGACGGCTGGGGGCAGGGGGTGGGTCTTTAAAAACCATCTAAAAAACATGAAAGAAAGCACGAAACGAACCATCAAGACCATCGGTCAATTCATCGTAACCGTCATCACGGCCCTGCTCACCTGCCTGGGAGCGCACGCAGCCGGCATATAGGCCTCGCCCACGGGCGAGGAATGGACAATTGACAATGTACAATGGCGGAGCATTTCCGAGAACTGAGTGTTCTCGGAAAGCGCACGGGTGCAGCCATCGGCTTGTGCAAGTCACGGAGCGAAGCGACGGGGCGCCGCAGAAGACGGTAATGGCAAAGGGGGACAATGACAAATTGACAAATGAACAATGGTCAATGACAAATGGCCAATGTACAATGCCAGAAAGGGCGGCGCCTGTTGGCGCACACCCTTTCTGATGAGAACGTTGGGATGAGGAAAGAGGATTGCTCTTCTTGAAGGCGACCACCTCGCCGGCTCTCCCTCCCTAACGGTTGGCTACTACGGTGATCGGAATCAGCCTCAGGGGAAGGCGACAGGAGCGAAACCCTTGGCGATGCTAAGCTCGGAGAGTGGGATGACGCTGCACCAGAGGGCGAGGTCGTGGACGCTGATGTCCAACGGCCGTCCTTCGCGCAAGGCACTGATGAGGGCGGCGTTCATGGCGATGGTCATCTCGTCATGGGAGGGTCGGCCTACGTCATGGATGTCGATGCGTCCGCGCGTGCCGATGAAGGTGAGGGTGCGATCGTAGGGTTGAACAGTCATGACGTCGTGACGGAGGAGGATGGTACGGCCGAGGGCGGTGCGGATGAGCGTTGTCGTGTGGTCGCCGTTCTGGAAGTCCGGCGCCTCCTGCTGCAAGAAGCGGCGATAGTGGAGCGGTCCGCTGAAGGGCCGGCTGTCCATGCTGACGAGCGTCTGCAGCGCGTCCGTGCGTCCGATGTCGAGCGCCTGGCAGATGGGGCCTAACTCGTGAGTGGGGTAGAGGTCGCCGCGCCGGCGGCGGTTGATGTCCAGGCGCCACGCGTTCCAGCGGTCGTCAAGAGAGTGGTAATAGCAGCCTTCGGCATGAACAATCTCGCCTATCTCGCCTCTGCGAATGGCAGCAATGGCACTGACGACCTGGGGGTCGTAGCAACAGTTCTCGAGCAGGAAGCAGTGGCGGGCGGTGGCTTCGGCGGTGCTGACCAGCAGTTGCAGCTCGTCGAGGGTAGTAGCGGCAGGGACCTCGACAGCCACATGTTTGCCTTGGCGCATGGCCTCTACGGCGATGGGCGTATGCGAGGCCCAGTCGCTGCAGATGTAGACGAGGTCCACATCATCTCTCCCGCAGATCTCGAGATAGGCTTCGGGGCCGCTTGCGCATGCGATATCAGCGTCGCACGCCAATAGCTGACGAGCCATGACGACGTTGGACGCTATGGCATCGCAGAGCGCCGTGATGCGTGCGCCCTCCACCGGCAGCAACAGACGCAGCGCCGTGCGACCGCGGTCGCCCAGTCCTATGAGTGCTATGCGTATGATGTTCTCTTTATCTTTCAATTTTTCAACTATTTACGCTTGTCTATGTTTCAACTTTTCCGCTCGGCGCTTGCGACGCTTCTTGCTCCGCTTTGCCGCTTCTTCGAGCGAAGCGAGTCTGAAGAACTTTTCAACTTTTCAACTTCTCAACCTTTCAACTTCTCAACCTTTCAACCTTTCAACTTTTCAACTTCTCAACCTTTCAACGTTTCCGCTCGGCTTTGCCGCTTCGCTTGCGAAGAACCTTTCAACTTTTCCGCTCGGCGCTTGCGACGCTTCTTCGAGCGAAGCGAGTCTGAAGAACCTTTCAACTTTTCAACTTTCCCCTCTCACCCGCCCCATGACTCGCGGTCGAGGTTACGATAGCCTACGGCTTCGGTCAAGTGGTGAGTCTGGATCTGCTCGGCCCCCTCGAGGTCGGCGATGGTACGAGCGAGGCGTAGGATGCGGTCGTAGGCGCGGGCGCTGAGCTGTAGGCGGTTAATGACCTCACGCAAAATCGACATGTCCTGCGGCGCAGGCGTGGCGTACTGCCGCATGAGTGCAGGTGTCATCTGAGCATTGCAGTGAATGCCAGGCATCCCGCGGTAGCGCTCCTCTTGGATAGCACGGGCGCGGACTACGCGCTCTCGGATGGTCGCAGAGTGCTCGCCCGGTTTCGTACGGCTGAGTTCGTCGAAGGAGAGAGGCGTTATCTCAATCTGTATGTCGATGCGGTCGAGTAGCGGGCCGCTGATCTTGTTGAGGTACTTGTGGATCTGTCCGGGCGTGCATTGGCACGGTTTAGTAGGATGGTTGTAGTAGCCGCAGGGGCAGGGGTTCATCGAAGCCACAAACATGAAGTTGCACGGATATTCGATCGAGTACTTGGAGCGTGTGACGGTGATCTTGCGGTCCTCGAGCGGCTGGCGCAGCACCTCGAGCGCGGCGCGCTGGAACTCAGGCAACTCGTCGAGGAAAAGCACTCCATTATGGGCTAGCGATATCTCGCCCGGCATCGGGTTGGCTCCGCCGCCAACGAGGGCGACCTGCGAGACCGTGTGATGCGGCGCGCGGAAGGGCCGTTCGGTGATTAATCCCGTGCCGCCTTTGAGCTTGCCCGCGACGGAATGGATCTGCGTGGTCTCGAGACTCTCGGCCAACGAGAGCGGCGGCAGGATGGACGGCAAGCGCCGCGCCATCATACTCTTGCCCGCGCCGGGAGGACCCACCATAATCAGGTTGTGCCCGCCAGCGGCGGCTATCTCGAAAGCGCGCTTGACGTTGTCCTGACCCTTGACATCGGCAAAGTCAAGGTCGTAGTTGCCTTGATGGGCGTAGAACTCGGCGCGCGTGTCGATGACCGTAGGGGCCAGGCTCGGCTTGCCATTGAAGAAGTCCAAGACTTGTTGGAGGGTGGAGGCTCCGTAGACCTGCAGACGGTTGACGACAGCCGCCTCGTTAACATTGGGCTGCGGCACAATCAGTCCCTCGTAGCCCAACGCGCGCGCCTTGATGGCGACAGGCAGTGCCCCACGGACGGGACGGAGGCTGCCGTCGAGACCCAACTCGCCCAGAACCATGAAACGGTCGACGCGTTCCGTGCTCAACATGCCATTGGCCATAAGGATGCCTAAGGCGATGGGCAGGTCGAAACCCGTGCCCTCCTTGCGGATGTCACCGGGGGCGAGGTTGACGGTCACGTTCTGACGCGGAAATACGATGCCGATGTTGGTCAGCGCTGCCTCGATGCGGCTGTAGCTCTCCTTGACGCTGCTGTCGGGCAGGCCTACAATGACCATTCGGCCGCCCTCTGCTTGGGAGCGGACGACATTCACTTCGATGGTCACGGGAAGGGCCTCGATGCCGCAGACGGCGGCGCTATGGGTCTTTGCTAACATAGGCGTATGTCAGAATCTAAGGCTGTGGCTGCAGGGCTGCATGCTGGTCGGTCAGCAGAGCCTCGGCCACAGTCAAGTCGAAAGGCGTTGTGATTTTGATGTTCTCGCGGTTGCCCTCGACGAGGGTCACGTCCACGCCAAGGGCTTCGACGACGCTGGCATCGTCGGTGAAAGCCTCGCGATAAGGCTGCTCGTAGGCGCGGCGCAGCAGCGAGAGACGGAAGGTCTGGGGCGTTTGGACGAGACGGAACCGGCTGCGGTCGCGGGTGACGGAAGCACCCTCCGTGAGCTCGCGAACGGTCTCGACGACAGGCACCACGGGCACCACGGCATCGCGCTGACGGGCTGCGGCGTAGCAGCGACGGATGACGTCGGCCGACACGAACGGGCGCACCCCGTCGTGAACGCCCACTACGGCCTCGCTGACCGACGCAGGGATGGCGCTGAGGCCGTTGCTGACACTGTGGAACCGGGTAGCACCGCCGCTGACGACGCTGTGCTGGAGCGTGAAGGCGTGGCGGCGGCAGAGCTCGTCCCATAGACCTTGTTGTTCGGCGGGGAGGACGAGGATGAGTCGGATGTCGGGCAAGGCGTGATGGAAAGCCTCGAGCGTGTGCATGAGCACAGGCCTCCCGCCGATGGGCAGGAATTGCTTGGGCAGATCAGTGCCCATGCGCAGTCCCTTACCGCCGGCGACAATGATGGCGTAGTCGGTCATCGCACTTCGCTCCAGAGCATGCCCGCGCGCAGCGCGTCGGCAGTGGCCTTGTCCTTCAGATGCTCGACGATGGCATAGCCAAACTCGAAGACCGCAGCAGGGCCTTTCGCCGTGATGAACTGCCCGTCGACCTCGACGAGCGCTCCTGTACAGGTGGCTCCGCGCAGTTCGGCTTCGAAGCCGGGATAGCAGGTGGCGCGCTTGCCCTCGAGCAGGCCAAGGCGGCCGAGTACGAGGGGTGCGGCACAGATAGCTGCTACGGGTCGATTCAGGTAGGCGTGGTCGCGAATGCGCTCACACAAATCGTTGTGAGCCGCAAAGTTGGCGGCTCCGGGCATACCGCCTGGGAGGACGAGCATGTCGGCCTCGAAGAAGTCAATCTCCTCGATGAGGGCGTCGGTCGTCACGCGGATGCCGTGGGCGCCCGCGACGGTGCGCTCGCCTGTGACGGAGACAATCTGCAGGTCGATGCCTGCACGGCGGATGATGTCGGCTGTGCCGAGGGCTTCCAGTTCCTCGGTGCCTGTTGCGAAAAATAGGTAAACCATGGTGGTTCTTGGTTTTATGGTTAAGGGTCTATAGTTGCGGAAGGAGGGTAGGGGACCCCACAATGAATAGCGGGGCATTGCGGCAGCCAATCAAGGGCAAGAAGCCGACGGCCGCGATGAAAGGAAGCTGCCTGCCATGAAAAGCAAGCACAACGGCCGAGGAACTAACTCCTCAGTTCGGCTCGATAGCGGTGGATGGTCTCTTCGAGGCCCAGATAGAGCGCATCGCAGATGAGGGCGTGACCAATGCTGACCTCGTCGGTCCAGGGAATCTGCTGATGGAAGTAGGCGAGATTCTGCAGGCTGAGGTCATGCCCTGCGTTGAGCCCGAGGCCGCATTCACGTGCAGCCTTGGCCGCCTTGATGAAGGGCGCGATAGCAGCGGCCCGTGCCTCTTCGAAACCGGCTGAGGAGCCGGAGGCCGTTGCGGTATCGTGAGAGGCGACCGCCTCGGCGTAGGCTTTGGCATAGGGCTCGGTATAGAGCTCCACGCGGTCGGCGCCAGCTCGGGCTGCATAATCGACCATCTCCTCGTCGGCCCCGACGAAGATGCTCACGCGAATGCCTGCTTCGTGGAAGCGCGCCGTCACGTCAGTGAGGAAGTTGAGGTGCGTGCGAGTGTCCCAGCCGTGGTTGCTCGTGATCTGGTCGTGACCATCGGGAACAAGGGTGACCTGTGTCGGACAGTTCTCAAGCACAAGGGCGATGAATTCCGAGATGGGATTGCCCTCGATGTTGAACTCGGTGGTGAGCAGAGGCCGGAGGTCGCGTACGTCCTGGTAGCGGATATGGCGCTGGTCGGGACGCGGATGAACGGTAATGCCCTGTGCACCGTAGCGCTCGCAGTCCAGAGCTACCCGCAGGACATCGGGGTTGTTGCCTCCCCGCGCGTTGCGCAGAGTAGCAACTTTATTGATGTTCACGCTGAGTTTTGTTGACATAATAGATGAGTATTTAAGTAATCTCGGTGCAAAGATAGTGTTTTTGTGGTAAAACAAGAAGAAATAAAGAAATTATCATTTTTTTTGCGACGAAAATGGCCTAGTTTGCAAAAGAATCAGTATCTTTGCCGAGCCTAACCGACCAAAGGCCACGCGCAGGGGACATAGCTCAGCTGGCTAGAGCGCAGCGTTCGCAACGCTGAGGTCGCGGGTTCGATCCCCGTTGTCTCCACCCATTCACTACGGTTTCCCCTTCAGCGCAGCGCGACCTTGCAGCTTGCGCCTTTCATTTCGTATCTTCTGGTTTTGCCTATGCGTAAGCTCCGTTTCGCTCTCTTCGGGAATATCTTCCAAGCAAAGAAATCGACCTCCGTGCAGAAACTGCTCTGCCTCTTGGAGGAGCGTGAGGCAGCTCTGCTCATCGACGCCGATTTCTATCGCTATCTGAGTCGGGACCTCCAGATAGCTGTCCCCGACTGGGTGCAACTCATCGAAGGCGACGATTTCGATGCTGATTTCGCCATCTCCATGGGTGGCGATGGCACGTTCCTTGAGGCCGCTCGGCGCGTGGGTGCCAAGCAGATTCCCATCCTCGGCGTGAATATGGGTCGACTGGGTTTCCTTGCTGATATCTCGCCCGACGATATCGAGGAGGTGATCGCGCAGATCTACGAAGGGCGTTGCGCTATCGAAGAGCGCTGTGTCCTGCAGTTGGAGTACGACCGCGGCGCGCCCGAAGGCTATCCGTTTGCGCTGAACGAGGTCGCTGTGCTCAAGCGCGACGTTTCGTCGATGATCTCCATTCGGGTGAGTATCAACGGCGAATACTTGACGACATATCAGGCTGACGGACTTATCGTGAATACGCCCACGGGTTCGACGGGCTATGCGCTGTCGGTGGGTGGCCCAGTGATGCAGCCTGGCAGCCGCACTCTGGGGCTTGTACCCGTGGCGCCGCACTCGCTGACGGCGCGGCCGTTGACGCTGACCGACGACGCTGTCATTACCCTCGCCGTCTCGGCGCGCAACCACCGTTTCCTCGTCTCGCTCGATGGGCGCAGCGAGAAGTGCGTCGAGGACGTCCGACTGACCATCCGCCGCGCACCTTATTATATTAAGGTGTTGAAACGTCCGGGGCAGAGCTTCTTCCGTACACTCCGCGCTAAACTTATGTGGGGGGCTGATTTGAGAGAATGACGAATGATGAATGACGAATGATGAATGACGAATGGTGAATGACGAATGACGAGTGACGAATGATGAATGACGAATGATGAATGACGAGTGACGAATGATGAATGATGAATGACGAAAGCAAATGGCGAATGACGAGTTAATAAAGAAAGAGTCGACAATACCTACGGCTACCATCTTGCGTTGGTTCTGGCGAATCTTCAAGCAAGTGAAAATGCAGTCGTTCATCAATGCGATGAGCGGCATTATTCGCGTAGCTTTGGATTTTGCTTTCATCTGGGCAACAAAATTAGCGATTGACATTGCCACCGGTCACGCCGCAACCTCGCTGCCTCATCCGACGACCCTCTTCGGGGCAGGCGTGCTGCTTGTGGGCATTATGACTTTGCAGATGGCGCTTGGCTATCTGGGCCGTTGGATAGCTGCCCTCCTGGGCGTTGAGGCTCAGAACAGGATGCAGCGACACATCTTCGACCATCTCCTGCGCAGCGAATGGCACGGCCGCGAGAAGCGCCACAGTGGCGATGTCCTGAACCGCCTCGTCAGCGACAGCCAGACCGTCGTCACCGTCGTCACCGATACCGTACCGCAAGCGCTCGCCGTACTTGTGCGACTTGTTTGCGCGTTCTTCTTCCTCTTCTCGATGGATGCCACGCTGGCCATCTCTGTCACCGTTATCCTGCCGGTCTTCATCCTCCTGAGCCGGTTGTACATCCGCCGCATGCGGGCCATCACACGCGAGGTCCGGCAGACCGACAGCCGCATCCAGTCGACTCTGCAGGAGAGCGTCCAGCACCGCCTCATCCTCAAGACCTTGGAGCGCGTACCCCTGCTGGTCCGTTCGCTCTCCGAGCTGCAAGCTACGCTCCGCAGTCAGGTCCGTCATCGCACCCTCTTCTCGTCGACATCCAATCTGGTCTTGAACATAGGTTTCGGTGGTGCCTACCTGTTCACGTTCCTTTGGAGTGTCTATCGCTTGGCCGACGGCACCATCACCTTTGGCATGATGACTGCCTTCATCCAGCTGTGCGGTCAGATTCAAGGCCCCTTCCGCGAACTCACTCGTTTCATCCCCTCTATCATCAGCAGCTTCACGGCAGCCGAGCGTTTGATGGAGCTTGAGGAGACGCCTACCGAGGACGATGGCGAACCGATTCGATTTGCTGAAGGAGCAGGCATCCGCGTGAGTGATGTAACCTTTGCTTACGACGACCACAGCCGTCAGATATTCGAGCATGCTTCCTATGATTTCCGCCCTGGCACGGCCACGGCCATCCTCGGTGAGACGGGCGCAGGCAAGACTACGCTCATCCGCTTGATACTCGCCCTCTTGAAACCCGATAAAGGCGAAGTCCTCATCTATCGTACGGCAGCCGATGCGATGTCCGTCAGTCCTCGCACGCGATGCAATCTCGTCTATGTGCCGCAGGGCAATTCGCTCTTAAGCGGGACGCTACGCTGGAATCTTCAGATGGGCAAGCCCGATGCTACCGAAGCCGAGATGCAGGAGGCGCTTGACCTCGCTTGTGCCGATTTCGTGGCGACCCTGCCCGACGGCCTCGACACGCGCAT
>CADCOX010000023.1 GCA_902803195.1 uncultured Bacteroidales bacterium | reverse complement strand
ATGGAGATTTCTCCTAATTTTGTTGGCGACATCATTGTCCCTGAATGGGGCAACTGGGACTCGCCCTACGACTGGAAGGGCTCGCTGCCTTCAGCCAAGATTGTCAAGCAGCGCGGAGGCATCGTCTTCGGTACGCCTTGGTCGCCACCGGGAGAGTACAAGACGAACGGCTCGGCACAGGGTGGCGAGTCCGAGGAGCAGGGCAAGCAGCGCGGTCAGCTGCGCGAGGACTGCTACGATAAGTTCTTCCCTTGGTTGAACACCTTCTTGGATTACATGAAGAAGAACGGCGTCAAAGTCGATGCCGTCTCTATTCAGAATGAGCCGGACTGGTGGGTCAGCTATTCTGGTTGTCTCTATTCGCCTCAGCAGCAGCTCAATCTCGTCAAGAACTATGCTCATATGCTCGACCGCGAGAAGTTCCCGGGCGTGCGCCTCATCAGCGCTGAACCTTTAGGTTTCACCCAGAACTACTCCGACATCCTGCTGAGGGACCCTGTAGCCCGCGAACAGATTGACATCATAGCGGGTCACCTCTATGGTCATCCACCTTTGGAGAAAGGCAATATGAAAGACGCCGCTGTCCTCGCTGCCAAATACGGCAAAGAGGTATGGATGACCGAGCATTCCGTCACCGATAACATCGACCGCCTGCCCAACTGGCACGAGCAGCTGATTTTTGCCGAAGAACTCAACGAGTGCATGCTCGCAGGCTGCACAGGCTATATCTATTGGTATATGCGCGCCCATTGGGCTTTTGTAGGGACGGGAGAATCGAAGTACAACCCCGGCAACACGAAGAATACGCTTTTACCTCGAGCCTATGTGATGTCGCATTTCTCCAAGCACGTCACGGGCTCCACCCGTCTGGGCACCAAATGCTCTATCCCTGTTACTACGAACTCCTACTTCGAGAACTCTGCCTACATCAAAGGCGACTCGCTCATCATTATGGCCATCGATACGATAGCCTCCGAATACGACTTGCATCTCGTCTTGCCCTTCAAGGTGAAAAGTGGCACGCATATCCTCTCCACCTCCAACACCAGCCTCTGCAAGGCGAGTCCCATCGACATCGAAGAACCCGTCAGAGAGCTGGACGTCACCGCACCCGGGCGCAGCCTGAATACCTTTATCTTCATGATCGCTCATGACGAGGAAGATGCCATCGTCGACATCGCCGAAGACGGCGCTAAGGGCAAATCCGTAAATGGGAAGTCGGTAAATGGCAGGTTCTTTGACCTCAACGGCCGCCGCTCCCGCAGACCCTCAGGCCTTTTCATCGAGCAGCGCTCCGACGGAACTTACCGAAAGGTCTACCGCAAGTCATAGGCGCAAGACCCGCTATTCGATTATCACACAGCAGTTGGCAAATTGACCTGCCAACTGCTGTGCTTTTATATCAATTCAAGTTTCGGTTTTAAGAAGGAGTTCTTGAAGTATCAAGCGACCAAAGGTCGAGCGAAGAAGTTAAGAAGTCTTCTTAATTCCCAAAGCAAGCGGAGCTTGCGAAACTTATATCAACTATCTGTTCCCCTTTAATCAAGCATGAGCAAGTCTCCTCTACTTGCGCTGCAGCCATCGGGAGAGGGTGGTCGAAGGGGTGCGGACGACGAATTTGTAGAAGTCGGACTTCGGATAACGGCTGAGGTCGATGTTGAGGCGTCCCTCGCGTGCAGGGAGAGTGGTCACAGGCGTCCAGACGTCCGACTTGCCGATGGCGTAGTCGTTGGTTGTGGCGATGTAAATCGTTGCGAGGGTTGAACGTGCTCCGCTATGGCGCCACGTAAGGGTGGCGGTGTTGTCGTAGCCCGTAGCCGTGAGGTCGTAGATGTCCGTGTTGCCGATGAAACTGATGCCGTCGCGCTCGAACTCTACGTCCTGCGGCACGCTGAAGTCCATCCATCGGCAGATGGTAGGACTGATGTCTACGTGCGAGAGTGTAGGCCGCGAGAACTGTCGGTTGAGGTGCCGTTGGTTGGTGATTATCCAGATGGCGCGCTCCGTCGGGCTATGCCCTCCGTGGCCCTTGCCCCAGGCGTCGCGCCCATGGTCGGTGGTGACGATCAACAGCCATTCCTCGTCGTGATCGCGCTCGCGCTTTTGAATGGCCTCCCATACCGGGAGCAGCTGGCGGTCTACGTTCATCACAGCCTCGTCGGTGAAAGCACCGGAGCCATGGTTGTGGTAGGCGTCGTCGGTGTACCAGAGGT
>CADCOX010000022.1 GCA_902803195.1 uncultured Bacteroidales bacterium | reverse complement strand
TTCATGAAGAAATGCGGGTTCACCTGATATCGCAGATAAGCCAACTGCTGACGTATGCGCTCTTTCTCGAGCGACTCGAAACGCTGCGACTCAGCGCTATGCTTGAAGTAGTACTTGACGCTCAGGTTCAGCGCCAGAATCAGCAACAGAAAGATTGCAGAGATGAAATCATGCTGCCCCAACAAAGGAGGTGGCAAAATGACCTTCTTCAACGGTTGCCACTCGTGATTCCCCAAGTCCGATTTGGCTTTGTCGCCACTTAACCTTTCGCCCTCTGGAGGAGGCAATGGCCACCGATTGTCGGCTTTGTCATAAGGCCCTTCGAACTGCTCCCGGTGAGGAGGCTCATGAGACATTGGCCGCTTGGGACGGTTGGCACACTGATAGAAGACGAAAAGGACAAATATCAAACTTGTGAAAGAGAAATAGAGCCACGGTCGGCGGCGATAGACTAGAAGCGGAGCCAGCAACCAGTTGTGTACAACAAAGACGATCAGAAACGGCAACAATTGCCGCCACGACTTGAAGATGCCAGGCCAATTGATCTCGTCGACGAGATCTGATACCTCTTGGAGCCAAGACACCAAAAGCGGGGCGATGGCCAGCAACAGCCACACCAGCAAATAGATGGAATCTTCTGTATAGGACCGCTTCCTATTCATGCGGAGAGTATGAATGAACTTAGGAGGAATAAACTTTGCGGTTGCAAATATACAAAACAAATTTACACCAATGAAAAAATAATCTGCGAATGCTGCTTTTTTCATCTTAAAACGCCCCATTCTCCAAAAATATTGCTTACCTTTGCGCCCGCAAACTCGGTTTTGCACTACTGAAACCGCATCTATTAATAAGAATATAGGTTAGAATATGAATAGCGAATGGTTTGAATGTAAAGTCCGTTTCGACAAGACAATGGAAACGGGCCTCCTGAAGAAAGTAACGGAAACTTATATGGTCGATGCCCTCAGCTTCACCGAAGCCGAACGGCGCTTCATCGAAGAGATGACGCCCTACATCAGCGGCGAATTCACCGTCACCGACATCAAGCGTTCACGCTTGTCCGACCTCTTCGAGAGTCAGGATGCCGCTGCCGATCGATGGTTCAAGGCCAAAGTGGCTTATATCACCCTTGATGAGACATCGGGTGCGGAGAAACGTACGAACCAGTTCATCCTTGTGCAGGCAACCGATTTCCGTGATGCTGTCAAGAATCTAGACCGCGGCATGGAAGGCACGCTCGGCGACTGGGTCATCGTCAGCATCACAGAGACCGCCATCATGGACGTTTTCCACTACGTCAAGAAGGAGGAGGACAAGTAGAAGTGCGTGTGTGTTTAACTCACCTAATCTGATTCCAGAATGATTGCCGAAGAAATTCATCGCATTACCGCCGCCCTACCTGCGGGCGTGCGGCTTGTGGCGGTCTCCAAGTTCCACCCTTCAGATGCCATCCGCGAAGCATTCGCTGCCGGACAGCGACTCTTCGGCGAAAGCCACGCGCAGGAACTGCAGCGCAAGCACGTCGAACTGGCCGACCTGGCCGCTGAAGCCATCCCCCTTGAATGGCACTTCATCGGGCACCTACAGACGAACAAAGTAAAATATATTGCCCCGTACGTCGGCCTCATCCACTCCGTCGACTCGCCTCATCTTCTGGCCGAGATTAACAAACAAGCGTTGAAGGCAGGACGTAAGATACGCTGCCTGCTACAACTTCATGTAGCTGAGGAAGAGAGCAAGTTCGGTTTCACGCCCGATGAGGCCATGGACTATCTCGATAGCGGGGTCTGGCAACAGCTCGAAGGCATTCAACTGGCTGGCGTTATGGCTATGGCCACCAACACAGACGACACGGCACGTATTCGCAGCGACTTCCATCGTGCACGACAGTTCTTCGAGGTGGCACGTGACCGTTTTTTCGCGTCGACTACCACCGCCACGTTCAACGAGCTGTCGATGGGTATGACAGACGATTGGCATATTGCCGTCGATGAAGGCTCTACCCTCATCCGCATAGGGACTCAAATCTTCGGACAAAGACAATACTGAATACATAGCCTTTTTCCTTTCTAATCATTTCGTAAATCACATACTATTGTTGTACCGTTTTTCCGAATCTGATTGACCGATTTTGCGACTACTTTGTCCCATCTGTCCTCATGCATCTGCAAATGTTCTTGCAGGTGTTTTTTTTTGCTCAAATTATTTGCTTGTGTGCAAAAAACGTCCTACCTTTGCACACTGAAACGGGGTTCTGTGCAATAATCAGGCCTCGTAACTTAATTTTTTAACACTCTTCAACCATGACTGAACAACAGAATAGATTATGTCCAAGCTTTAATCTATACCTTCAGCAGAGCATTCAGGACCACTGGGATTTGGACGCCTTGACCGATTACGGGGCTCAGACTTTCCGCTATAAAGACGTGGCCCGTATTATTGAAAAAGTTCACATCATCCTCGAGGCTTCGGGTGTGGAAAAAGGGGACAAAGTGGCCATCTGCGGCCGCAATAGCGCACGCTGGGGCATTGCCTTCCTTGCTACCCTCACCTATGGTGCCGTGGCAGTGCCCATCCTCCATGAATTCCACCCCGAGCAGATTCACGACCTCGTCAACCACTCCGAGGCCAAGCTCCTCTTCGTAGGCGACCAAGTGTGGCCTAAGATCGACGCCGACAAGATGCCCGGTCTTGAGGGCGTTTTCTCAAACTCCACCGATGAATACAAGATTCTTGTCGCACGTACGGATAAAGTAAGGTACGCGCGCGAGAACCTGAACCGCCTCTTCGGGGAGCGCTATCCCATGAACTTCCGGGCCAAGGACATCGCCTACCACGTCGACATGCCCGAAGAACTGGCCGTGCTCAACTACACCAGCGGCACTACCTCCAACTCTAAGGGCGTTATGCTCCCCTATCGTTCGTTGTGGAGCAACGTAGAATTCGCTCACCAGGTATACGACAGCCATGTTAATCCGGGCGACAACATCGTAAGCATCCTGCCCACGGCCCACATGTACGGCATGGCTTTCGAGTTCCTTTACGAGATGACTCGTGGCGCTCACGTCACCTTCCTGGGCAAGACCCCATCACCTACCGTCATGCTCAAGGCCTTCTCCGACCTTAAGCCCAAAGTGGTTATCGCCGTGCCGCTGCTCATTGAGAAGATCGTCCGCAAGGCCATTTTCCCCAAGATCAAGGCCCCTGCCATCCGCTTGGCACTTATGACACCGCTCCTTCGCGACCGCATAAAGATGCAGATCCGCCGCAAGATGCAGAATGCCTTCGGCGACAACTTCTTCGAGATCATCGTCGGCGGTGCCGCCATGAATCAGGACATCGAGATCTTCCTCAAAGGCATCGGTTTCAATTACACCATAGGCTACGGAGCCACCGAATGCGCCCCCATCATCTGCTACGCTCCTTGGGATCAGTTCCGTCAAGGCTCCTGCGGCAAGGCTGCACCCCGCATGGAAGTGCGCATCAATAGCAGCGACCCGCAACACATCCCGGGCGAGATTCTCGCTCGAGGCATGAACGTGATGCTCGGCTACTATAAGAACGATGAGGCCACCGCCGCCACCCTCGACAAGGACGGATGGTATCATACAGGCGACCTCGGCATCATCGACTCCGAAGGCAACGTTTTCATTAAAGGTCGTTCCAAGAACATGCTCCTTGGCGCCAACGGACAGAACATCTACCCCGAGGAGATTGAGGACAAACTTTCGTCGCTGCCCTACGTCAGCGAGTGCGTCGTCATCCAAAAGGGCGACAAACTCTACGGCCTCGTATACTCCGACCCCGACGAGGTTCGCAAGGGAGGGCTGTCAGCCGATGCTCTCAATCGCCAGATGGATGCCAACCTGCAGGAACTCAACACCATCATCCCCGCCTACGCACGCCTCACAGCCCTCAAGATGGTACCCGAGGAATTTGAGAAGACACCTAAGAAGAGTATTAAACGATACAAATACATGAACTATGAAGTGTGAAGAACCCCTTCCCCAAAGTTTCAACGCATGCGTGCAGCA
>CADCOX010000021.1 GCA_902803195.1 uncultured Bacteroidales bacterium | reverse complement strand
CCACGCGAACCGCCGCTGTTGCCACGGGTACTGCCGCTGTTCGTGCTGCGAGAGCTGCCATTATTCGTGCCACGAGAAGTGGAGGAATTGTTGGAGGAGCGGGTTGTCGTGGTCGTGGTGGTGGTAGTTGTGCTACGGGTAGCGCCGCGCTGCGAGCCGCTGAAGTTCTCTGGACGAGAGGTCGCGGGCTGCGTCGTCGTAACAGCGGGAGTGTTGTGATGAGCATCAGCGTTGTACTGGATTGTAGCGTTATTGCTGCGCGTGCTGCCCGGACGAGCATTGCCGCTGTTGGAGTTCGTGGCAGGACGCGAGTTCGTCACACCAGCATTGCCACCTACGCCTGAATTACCGATGTGATAGCTTGCCGTACCACGAGAGTTACCACGAGTCGTTCCGTGGCTTGCAGGCGACGAGCTGCCATAGTGCATTGTAGCGCCAGGGCTGGCGGGACGGTGGAAGTCGCGATTCGCATAGAAACTGGTATAGCCCGTGTTATGGCCACCGCGGAAGTTGTAGTAGACTGCGGGACGATCGTAGTAGAAGTAGGCGGAATCGTAGTAACGGTTGCGAAGCACGAGGGTGAACGTGTGGCGGCGCACCCAGGACATGGGACGATAGAAGTCAGGAATGGTCGTGTAGCGCAGCCATTGCCACTCGCTGAGGACATAGCGAAGGTCGGCATTACGACGGAGCCAGTAGACGCCATCGAGATCGGCGGGATTATAGAGGCCCAGGACGTAGTCGAGATTGATCTCGTAGACTGCTTCGTACTGCGAGAGACTCAGGCTGAGTTCGTAGGCCATCTTGTCGGAGAGGAAGAGGGCTTCCTTGCGAGCCTTCGAGAAGCTCATTGCTGCGGCGGAGGTGATCATGATCACCATCACTGCCAAAGTTGTCATTAAGCGCTTCATAGTCGTATCGTTTTTGAGGGTTCTTTGTCTTATTGACACTGCAAAGGAAAACATTTTCTGCGACACCGCAAAGGGAATTGCCGAAAACGTGAGGAGAAAATCCCTAAAAACGATAGGGATACAGAGAGCGCCCGTGCACGGCGCTTATAATGATTATATTATAAGGTACGTGCGCGGGCGCAAATAGGAATAGGCTATGAGGCGCTTCGCCTATAGCGGGTTGTAGTTCAATTACTCGCCTTTCTCGAGCTTAGCCTTGAGTTCTGCCAAAGCGTCGATATCACCGAGGGTAGTGCTAGCGGCCTGATTCTGAATCACAGGCTGCTCTTCCTTAGCCTTGGCGGGACGCTTGGTAGCAGCGCGCTCGGCCTTGCGAGCCTCGCGGGCCTCAGTGCGAGCGGCATCCTCGAAGATGCGGCTGTGGGAGAGGATGATGCGCTTGCTGTCCTTGTTGAACTCGATAACCTTGAAGGGAAGTTTCTCGCCCTGCTGAGCCTGGCTGCCATCTTCCTTAACAAGGTGCTTGGGAGTAGCAAAGCCCTCAACTCCATACTCGAGTTGGATGACTGCACCCTTGTCGAGGAGCTCAACGATGGTACCTTCATGCACGCTGTCGCGGGTGAAGACGGTCTCGAAGACGTCCCAAGGATTCTCCTCGAGCTGCTTGTGACCAAGGCTAAGACGACGGTTGTCCTTATCGATTTCGAGGACAACGACCTCGATCTCATCACCAATCTTGGTGAACTCGCTGGGGTGCTTAATCTTCTTGGTCCAGCTGAGGTCGGAGATATGAATAAGGCCATCAACACCTTCCTCCAACTCGACGAAGACACCGAAGTTGGTGAAGTTGCGAACGCGAGCCGTGTGCTTGCTGCCAACGGGGTACTTAGCCTCGATGCTCTCCCAAGGATCTTCCTTCAGCTGCTCGATGCCAAGAGACATCTTGCGCTCCTCGCGGTCGAGAGTCAGGATGACAGCTTCGACCTCGTCGCCAACCTTCATGAAGTCCTGAGCGCTGCGGAGGTGCTGGCTCCAAGACATCTCGCTGACGTGGATGAGACCTTCGACACCAGGAGCAATCTCGATGAAAGCGCCATAGTCGGCCATGACAACGACCTTGCCCTTGACGTGATCGCCCACCTTGAGGTTGGGATCGAGAGCATCCCACGGATGGGGAGTGAGCTGCTTCAGACCGAGAGCGATGCGCTTCTTCTCCTCGTCGAAATCAAGGATAACGACATTGAGCTTCTGGTCAAGTTCAACGACCTCATGCGGATCGCTGACACGGCCCCAGCTGAGGTCGGTGATGTGAACGAGACCGTCCACACCGCCCAAGTCGATGAATACGCCATAGGAAGTGATGTTCTTGACGGTGCCCTCGAGTACCTGACCTTTCTCCAGCTTGGAGATGATTTCCTTCTTCTGTGCCTCCAACTCGGCCTCGATGAGAGCCTTGTGACTGACAACAACATTGCGGTAATCCTGATTGATCTTCACGACCTTGAACTCCATCGTCTTGCCGACGAAAACGTCATAGTCGCGGATAGGCTTCACGTCAATCTGGCTACCGGGCAAGAATGCTTCGATGCCGAAGACGTCGACGATCATACCGCCCTTCGTGCGGCATTTGACGAAGCCCTTGATGATTTCCTCGTTCTCCAGAGCGGCATTGACACGCTCCCAACTCTTGGTGGCGCGAGCCTTCTTGTGAGAGAGGATGAGCTGACCTTTCTTATCTTCCTGGTTCTCGATGTAGACCTCGACGGTGTCGCCCACCTTCAAGTCGGGGTTGTAGCGGAATTCGTTGGCGGAGATGATACCGTCGCTCTTGAAACCGATGTTCACAACGACTTCGCGCTTGTTGATAGCGATGACAGTGCCGTCTACGACGTCGTGGTCGCCCACGTTGTTCAGACTTTTGTCGTAAGCAGCTTCCTGCTCTTCGCGGCTTTGCTCAGCTTGAGCGGTGCCCTTCTCGTAGCCTTCCCAATCGAAGTCCTCGAGGGGCTGAATGTTTGTTAAGTTTGACATTGAGTTAATTAAAAAATGATTAAAAATTGATAGAGTTAGACTTTATGTTGTCTGAAAGTCGGGCGCAAAGGTACAAAAATTCTTTGAACCACAAGTCATTAAAGACGAAAAAAATGATGAGAGAACGCCACTTTTCTTCCTTTTCTATACCTAAAAGCCTTTAAAACGACAGTTGGCTGCACAAATAATGGCAGCCAACTGTTAAAAAGCATGTCTAAGACGTAAGACTAAAGCCGAAGTGGAGTGAGCCACGATGTCAATGAGACCTAAAGGCTCAGCTCATTAGATTCATGAGCGTCGATAAAGGAATTCAGATCCAACTCGGTGAATCAATCCTCTGCAGGTTTCTCGTCGGTCTTCTTCTCAGTCTTGCGACGACGGCGTTTGGGTTTCTCATCCGCGGGCTTGTTGAGTTGCACGCCGGCCAGTTCGGGGTCGATCATGATGCGACCACAATACTCGCAGACGATAATCTTCTTGCGCATGCGGATATCGAGCTGACGCTGAGGCGGAATCTTGTTGAAGCAACCGCCACAAGCATCGCGTTGGACATAGACGATGCCAAGGCCATTGCGGGAATTCTTGCGAATGCGCTTGAAAGCCGACAGTAGACGGGGTTCGATGGTCAACTCGAGGTTCTTTGAACGCTCGCGAAGCTTCTCCTCCTCGGCGCGCGTTTCAGAGATGATCTCGTCGAGTTCGCTCTTCTTCACGTCGAGGTCGTCGCGACGCTCTGTAACCGCATCTGAGCAACGACGAATCTCCTCCTGCTTAGCCTCGATGGCTGAATTGGCCTCGCGCAGCTTCTTCTCGTTGAGCTGATTATCGAGCTGGAGATATTCGATTTCCTTCGTCAGGTTCTCATACTCTCGGTTGTTGCGGACATTGTCGAGCTGCTGAGTATAACGCTCTATGTTTGCATTATTATCCTGCATGCCAATACGACGGCGGGCCATCTCATCCTGGAGAGCAGCGATATCGGCCTGGATTTTGTCGATGCGGGTAGTGAGACCTTCAATCTCGTCCTCCAAGTCCTGCACTTCCAAGGGAAGTTCGCCGCGGAGCGTCTTGATGGAGTCAATCTCAGAGAGCATCGTCTGCAGTTGGTACAGATTCTTCAACTTGTCCTCAATGCTGAGGTCCTGAGGATCTTTTCTTTCTCTTGCCATAACGATATTTTATGATTTTGGAATATTGTAATTTATGATTTAATGATTCATACTATGCTCTTCTCAGAGTACCTGTATCGGATTGGTAATAACCTCGGTATCATATATAGGGAGTAAAGGCGCCACACGTTCAATCTGTTCGCGGAAGATTTCACGAGTGAACTGTTCGCTTTCGTAGTGTCCGAGCACTGCAATCTGAATCTCTTGCTCATGCCCGAACCAATTGTGATAATGCATTTCGCCCGTGAGGAACGCATCGGCCTCTGCACGGATGGCATCATCGAGCATGAAATCGCCTGCACCGCCACAAATGGCTACGCTCTGGACAGGGCGCTCCAACAATTCGTTATGCTGAAGGGCTTCGACGCCAAACACTTGTTTTATGCGCTGAAGGAAAGCCAACGAGTCCTCGGCCTCTGGCAAATAGCCCAAAACGCCACTGCCCGCGCGAACTATGCGCTCCCCTGCCCCATCGCCGACGCGCACCGTCCGTGCGCCTATGAACTGAACGTCGATGAGTCCCAGTTTCTCGGCAATGCGGAAGTTGACGCCATCCTCAGCACTATCTAAATTCGTATGAGCCGAGTAGATGCAGAGGTCGTTCTGTACAGCCAGTCGGATACAACGCTGCACAAGGTTGGCATCACTGACCTGCTTCAAGCCATGGAACAGCAGAGGATGATGGCTAACGACCAGGTTACAGCCCAAGTCGATGGCTTCGAGAAGGACTTCCTCGGTGACGTCCAGACACAATAATGCCCCTGAAACCTCCGTCTCTGTCAATCCGCATTGCAGGCCGGCATTGTCATAGCTCTCCTGCAAGGGCAGAGGCGCGAATCGTTCAAGGGCGGCAATGATTTCCTTGATTTTCACGTCTTGATACGCTTTTGTGGGTGCAAAGGTATAAATAAATTGTGAATATTGAGCCATATTTGCTAAACTTTTTCTATCTTTGCGCCGAAAAAAAGAAGTTTTTATGCTTACTCGTTCCATTTTCCGCGCTTTATGCGCCATGTTGATAGGCTTCCTTTTGGTGAGCAACCCCACTGAGATGACCGTCCTACTCGTGCAAATCATCGGTGCTCTGTTCATCATCTCCGGCATCATCGCCATCATTGGTTATTTCATTAATTCTTCGCGCGTGCGTAAAGCCGAGCGTCGCGCCCTGGCTCTTGCTGACAATCCCACGGCTGATGGCGCAGCCACCGACTCGGTCGTCATGCCCTCACGTATGACGCCTATCTTCCCCTTTGCAGGCATTGGATCTGCAGCCTTCGGCGCATTCCTGCTCTGCTTCCCGGCTCAGTTCGTCGACTACCTGATGTATGTCCTTGGCGCCCTGCTCATCCTCATTGGCATTACGCAGATTATCACGCTTATCCGTCTGCGCCATGTAGCTCCCATTTCGTGGTCGCTCTTCATCTTGCCACTACTGGTCACGGCCGCAGGCATCTTCATCATACTCAAGCCTCTTGAAGCTGCAGCCTTGCCTTTCACCATCTTGGGCATCTCATACATCGTCTATGGAGTCACGGAATTCCTGTTCGGCATCCGGTTCTATCGGTTCCGCCGCCGTCTCGAAGCTGAGATTGCCGCAGTCGAGGCAGAAGAGACACCTCGTGAAGCCGAGGCAGAAGAGATTACTGACATCGAGCCATCGGTCTGACGAACATAGATTTCCACTCCGCCCCAACACTCCGCCGCCAGTTATCGCACTCCTAGCGCGGAGTGTCGCATTGAGTCGAACGCCTTTTTCCTTATTATTCATTTACAAACCATAAAGCCCTTTCACTATGAGAAGAAATATCAATTGCATCGGTGTGCTCACCAGTGGTGGTGACGCCCCAGGTATGAATGCCGCCATCCGCGCCGTGACACGCGCAGCTATCGCCAACGGCTTCACCGTAAAAGGCATCTACCGCGGCTACGAAGGTCTCATCCACAACGAGATACGCGAGTTTACCACCGAAAGTGTCTCCGGCATCATCGGCCGTGGAGGAACAATCTTGAAGACCGCTCGCTCCAAGGACTTCATGACCGAGGAAGGTCGTCAGAAGGCTTACGAGAACATGAAAGCTCAAAACATCGATGCTCTCGTAGTCATCGGCGGCAACGGCTCTCTCACAGGTGCTCGCAACTTCGCAGCGGAATTTGACGTGCCTTGCATCGGCCTCCCTGGAACCATCGACAACGACCTCAATGGCACTGACTTGACCATCGGCTATGACACCTCCTTGAACACCATCATGGAGTGCGTCGACAAGATTCGCGATACCGCCAACTCCCACGAACGCATCTTCTTCATTGAAGTGATGGGCCGTGACGCAGGCTTTCTGGCTCAGAACTCTGCTATTGCGGCAGGTGCCGAAGCCGCCATCATCCCCGAGGAACAAACTCATGTCGACCAGTTGGCTCAGTTCATCGGACGCGGCATCCGCAAGTCCAAGTCGTCTAGCATCGTCATCGTCTCCGAGAGTCCCAAATGCGGCGCTATGTACTATGCCGAGCGCGTCCGCAACGAGTACCCTCAGTACGATGTACGCGTGTCCATCCTCGGACACCTCCAGCGCGGCGGCTCGCCCTCAGCGCAGGATCGCATCCTGGCTTCACGTCTTGGCGTAGGAGCTATCAATGCCCTCCTCGATGGACAGCGTAACGTCATGATTGGCATCAAGAACGACGACATCGTCTACGTGCCTTTCTCCAGTGCCGTCAAGAGCGACAAGCCCCTGAAACGCGAGCTTATTACCGCTCTCGAGGTCCTCTCCCTCTAACCCCTACCCTTACTCCCTACCGTTTCATCCTCCACTATGACCTTCAATAAGATTCTTTTCGCTCTCCTGTTTTTCACTTTCTCAGTACTCTCGCTGAGCGAAGCCAGCGCACAGACCTGCAACCCCACCGCCGCCTTCAGCTATACCAACGACGATGGCGAAGCAATTGTGGACGAGGAGGCCGAGAACTACTCCGGCTCTGCCCCCGTAAAAGGCGTATTCCGTGCTAACCCCGATGGCGTCGACGACTACGCCGCTCGCTACGAATGGGTCATCTACGAAAGCACCAAGTCCGATGAAGTCATCGTCCACCGCTTCGACGAGAACTTGGAGTACACATTTCTGCATAGCGGTTCTTTCATCGTCGAATTGAAAGCTACTTTTGTGCTCGACGGAGACACTATCGCCTATCCAGCTGAAGGCGAGAAGCCCGCGACTTTCAGCGTCTCGGTCAAACAGAGCCAGCTCGAAATGCCCAATGCTTTCTCGCCAAACGGCGACAGTTGGAACAACACCTACCGCGTCAAGAAACACCAGAGCATAGTTGAGTTCAAGGCTACGATTTTCAACCGCTGGGGACAGAAGCTCTATTCCTGGGACGACGTCAACGGCGAGTGGGACGGAAAGGTAAACGGCAAGGTTGTCAAGGACGGTGTCTATTTCGTCAACGTCGTTGCCAAGGGGGCCGATGGACGTGTCTACCATATCCGCAAGGACATCAACGTCCTGACGAGAATTGAGTCAACCGGCGGAGACAACGGAGGTACCGAATGAGCGGAAAAGGTAGAATCGAAATCTTCGGCGCCCGCGTTCATAACCTCAAGAACGTAGACGTCATCATACCACGACATAGCCTTACCGTCATCACGGGGCTCTCTGGTTCGGGCAAGTCATCGCTCGCCTTCGACACCATTTTTGCCGAAGGCCAGCGGCGCTATATTGACACTTTCTCGGCCTATGCCCGCAACTTCCTCGGCGGACTGGAACGCCCCGACGTCGACAAGATCACAGGGCTCTCACCCGTCATCAGCATCGAGCAGAAGACGACTAACCGCAACCCACGCTCGACCGTTGGCACTACCACCGAAATCTTTGATTTCCTGCGCCTGCTCTATGCCCGTGCTGGCGATGCTTTTTCATGGCAGACGGGCGAGCCGATGGTCAAGTACACCGAGGAACAGATAGTCGACCTCATCTTAAGCGACTACAGCGGCCGTAAGATTCAACTCCTGGCGCCCCTCGTCAAGAACCGCAAGGGTCACTACCGCGAGCTCTTCGATAGTACTCGGCGCAAAGGCTATGTCTGGGTGCGCGTCGATGGAGAGATGATGGAACTTGTCCCCGGCATGAAGGTCGACCGCTACAGCAACCACTCCATCGAGGTCGTCGTGGACCGCATGCCCGTTCGCGGCGAGGACATCCGTGAGCGCCTGCGCAAGAGCGTCGAACTCTGCATGAAGATGGGCGAAGGACTCATGATGGTACTCGACATGGACAGCGGCCAAGTGCGCCACTACAGCCGGCGCCTCATGTGCCCCACAACAGGCATGAGCTACGCCGACCCCGCACCGCACAACTTCTCGTTCAACTCGCCACAGGGCTGGTGTCCACGCTGCAAGGGACTTGGTTACGTCAACCTCATCGATGCGGCCAAGGTCATCCCCGATCGTTCCCTCTCGGTCAAGGAAGGCGGTATCGCCCCTCTGGGCAAGGCCAAGAACCAGATGATTTTCTGGCAGATGCAAGCGTTGCTCGAGCGATATGGTGCTACGATTGAGACGCCACTCTCCGATGTTCCCGACGAAGCCATCGACGAGATTCTCAACGGCTGCCCCGAACGACTGCGCATACCTGCCGCCACCGCCCATACCACGAACGATTATTACATCTCTTACGATGGACTCGTCAAGTACATCGAGATGATGCAGGATAGCGATGCGAGCGCCACAGCCCAGAAGTGGGCCGAGCAGTTCTCGCGTACCTCCACCTGTCCCGATTGCCACGGCTCCCGCCTCAACCGCGAGGCTCTCCATTTCCGCATAGCTGGCAAAAACATTGCCGAACTGGCCGATATGGATATCCGCGACCTTCACGATTGGATGTCCGACATCGATGAGCGCCTGACACCTCGTCAACGACAGATTGCGCCTGAGATACTCAAGGAAATACGTGCACGCCTGCAGTTCCTCTACGACGTAGGACTCGAATACCTCAGCCTCTCGCGTGCCAGCCAGAGTCTTAGCGGCGGCGAGAGTCAGCGCATCCGATTGGCCACTCAGATTGGTTCAAAACTCGTCAACGTGCTCTACATCCTCGACGAGCCCAGTATCGGCCTTCATCAACGCGACAATCGCCGCCTCATCCGCTCGCTCAAGGAGTTGCGCGACACGGGCAACACTGTCATCGTCGTCGAGCATGACGAGGAGATGATGCGCGAGGCCGACTACATTGTCGACATGGGTCCGCTCGCAGGCCGCAAAGGCGGCGAAGTCATGTTCCAAGGGACATTTGAGGAGCTAATAGGAGGGACACACACCGCCCTCCCTGTGAAGGAGGAGGCAGAATGTTCCGAGCAGGCATCAGCATTGCAAGACATGAGTTCCAACTCTCCAGAGTCACAGGTTACCGCTCCCTCCCAACAAGGGAAGGCGGGGGGTGGGTCTCTTACCCGTCTCTACCTCACTGGCGAGCGTTCCATTGAGATTCCGTTGACCCGTCGCGAGGGCAATGGCAAGTGGTTGGAGCTACTCGGCGCTCGCGGCAACAATCTCCAGAGTGTCGACTTGCGTCTACCACTCGGCACCTTCGTGTGTGTCACAGGCGTCTCGGGCTCAGGCAAGTCCAGCCTCATCAATGACACACTCCAACCCATTCTTTCACAACATTTCTACCGCTCGTTGCGCGACCCTCTGCCCTACGATAGCATCTCTGGCATCGAACATATCGACAAGGTGGTCAATGTCGACCAAAGTCCTATCGGTCGTACACCGCGCTCCAACCCCGCCACCTATACTGGCGTCTTCTCCGACATTCGCGACCTCTTCGTCTCGCTGCCTGAAGCCCGTATACGCGGCTACAAGCCCGGGCGCTTCTCGTTCAACGTCAAAGGCGGTCGTTGTGAGGCCTGCGGCGGCAACGGCTATAAGACCATCGAGATGAATTTCCTGCCCGATGTCATGGTGCCCTGCGAGGAGTGTCACGGACGGCGTTACAACCGCGAGACCCTCGAGGTGCGCTTCAAAGGCAAGTCCATCGCCGACGTGCTCGACATGACCATCAATCGAGCCGTAGAGTTCTTCGAGAACGTACCCAACATTCTTCAAAAGATCAAGACGCTTCAGGACGTCGGCCTAGGCTACATCAAGCTCGGGCAATCGTCCACAACCCTCTCGGGCGGTGAGAGCCAGCGTGTCAAGTTGGCTACCGAACTCGCCAAGCGCGACACAGGGCGTACGCTCTACATCCTCGACGAGCCAACGACGGGTCTCCACTTCGAGGACATACGTGTTCTGCTGGGCGTGCTCCAACGCCTCGTTGACAAAGGCAACACCGTCATCGTCATCGAGCATAACCTCGACGTTATCAAGAGTGCCGACTACCTCATTGACCTCGGTCCCGATGGAGGCCGTGGTGGCGGACGCATCCTCTCTTGCGGGACGCCTGATCAGGTCGCCAAGTCCAGCGAAGGCTACACGCCGCAATTCCTGCGCGAGATACTGACGGCACACAAGTGAGCGAACGCACTTCAGTGTTGCCCCTCAGATGTATGACAACTATCAACAACTATAATACAGTCAAGTGACTAAATCATCTCACTTGGCTGTTTTTATTTTAGGCAATAATATAGGAGATGACCCATTGAACAGGGAAGAAAGCCCCAGAGGGGCGAAGGAATTTAGGCAGGGGTGAAGCGAACGTAGTGAGCGGGCGCTCGACCTTGGTCGCTTCGACACTTCGAAGAACCCCTGCTTTAAGGAATAAGGTATATTGAGTGCCGT
>CADCOX010000020.1 GCA_902803195.1 uncultured Bacteroidales bacterium | reverse complement strand
TAGCATCTGTCGCGTCGCTTTCGACCCTTCAACGGCCAGCTTTGGCGCTGTGGATACGCTCGTTTATGCCAGCAGGACGATGAAGAGCGCTAATCATCCTCGTCTCTCGCCCGATGGACGTTTCCTTGTCTATGTGCAGTCTGACTATGGCTGTT
Source organism: uncultured Bacteroidales bacterium (assembly GCA_902803195.1). Lineage (GTDB taxonomy): Bacteria > Bacteroidota > Bacteroidia > Bacteroidales > Bacteroidaceae > Physcousia. The sequence goes on along the minus strand of CADCOX010000020.1, from coordinate 17,569 downwards.
TCCCTATCTGGCATCCTGAGGCGGACTTGTGGATGCTTGACCTTGAGCGGGGCGACACGCGGCCGTTGACTCCACTCAACAGCCCTCGAGCCGAGAGTTTCCCGCGTTGGAGTCCTGACGGACGATGGCTACTCTTTACCACTCGCCGCTCAGATGGACTCTATACCCAACTCTATTTGGCGCATATCGATGCCGAAGGCCATGCCTCCAAGCCATTCTGTCTGCCTCAGAAGAACCCCATAGAGTATGCCCGTGAGACCATTTATTCTTTCAACACTCCTGATTTTGCTACCGCACCTATACATCTGTCGCAACGCGAATTGGCCAATCGTCTGATTGCCCCTGAGCGTCAGACGATTCCACTCCGCACACTCCCATGAGATATACCGCATTATTGCTCCTGCCTTTAGCCACATTCGTGGGTTACTTTGTCACAGACTCTTTTCTGCTGCGCTCGCTTACGACTTTATTCTGCTTGGCCATCGTCCTTGTTCTCGGACTGCGTCGCCCGAAGTTGGCAGCGGCGGGGTGGGTGATAGCAGCCTTCGCCTTCTCCTTTGCCGGCGACTATGTCCTTGGTCATTGGGGCGGGGCGTTCGAAGGCTTTGTCTGCGGCGTAGGGCTTTTCCTGCTGGCGCACCTAGGTTATGTCGTTTATAGTCTACGTTGTGGTCGCATGCAGTGGTGGCTGTTGGCGCTCCTTGTAGTCGTCTTCGGTGCCTACTTCGTTCTTCTGCTTCGGCCTGCCATCGGAGATGACGTCACTCGCTTGGCAGTGTTGGCCTACATCCTCGTTTCCTGCCTCTCGATGGCAGCGGCTGTGGGCATCGGCAAATCGTTCGAAGCTTACGACCGTTTTGCTCGTGGATTGTATATAGCAGGCATCTTCAGTCTCCTGTTTTCCGACCTGCTCATCGCTCAAAAACGTTTCTTGCACGATGGAACACTCTATGCGCTCATGATGCCTACCTATTTCTTGTCGCAACTTCTCGTCACGGCGGCACTCTTGCGTCTGCATTGTTGGTTAAAAGGTAGGGATAAAGAGCAAATGTGACGTCAACACGTAAAATTTTTGTCCGTTTTCTGCTTTTTGTGGTTTTATTTGCTTACCTTTGCAGCCGCTTTGCGTCAATGTAGGCAATAGCGACCATCTTAAAGAGTCAATCACAACGACATGCAAGACCTTGTCTCCATCATTATGCCCTCCTATAATTCGGCCTCTTACATCGGGCGGAGCATAGAGAGCATCATGAATCAGACATATACCAACTGGGAATTACTGATTACCGACGATTGTTCAACCGACGGTACTCAGGATCTTTTGCATGCCTATGCTATGCGTGACCCGCGCATCCGAGTCCTTCAGATGAAAGAGAACAAAGGTCCTGGTTATGCCCGCAACTATTCCATCGAGATGGCGCAAGGTCGTTACATTGCTTTCTGCGATAGCGATGACTGTTGGTTGCCCATGAAGTTGGAGCGGCAAGTGGCTCTTATGGAGAAACGCAAGTGCGCCCTCTCTTTCTCCTCTTATTTCACTTGCGACGAACGTGGTAAGGTGAATGGCCTTGTGATGGCTCCCAAACAGCTCACCCTCTCAGAGCTCAAGCACGACAACAAGATCGGTTGCCTCACGGCGATGTACGACACACAAATCTGCGGCAAGCGCAAGATGCCTACCCTTCGCAAGCGTCAGGACTGGGCTCTCTTCCTCAGCATCATGAAGGATTTCCCCATTGCCTACGGCATCCACATGCCCATGGCCGTCTATCGTGTGCGCGATTTCTCCGTCTCACGCTCCAAGTTCGGCCTTATCAAGTACAACGCGCAGGTCTATCGCGACGTCTTCGACTATTCAACCTTCCAGTCCTACGCTTACCTCTTCGGCATTTTCATGCCCACTTATCTGTCGAAGCAGGTACAAAACCTCATCAACAACCAACGCTACAAGCAGCTTTGGAGCGGGATGAAGTGAACTCGTTGCGACTGGTCTCATGCTGAATGGCGCGTAGCCCTTATCTGTAACTTCATTCAAGTTTAGAACGTGATGCCGTAAGCCCGAGGCTTTGGTTCACGCTGGATTCGCTTACACTTGAAATCGAATCGCTCAAATTATTTCTATGAAGATTGCTCCTGCTTCCACTATTTGAGCAAAATTGGCGGTTAAGGGATTGTGGTTGTGCGGATTACGCAAGTGGAGGATATCCGTGTAGCCTCCACTTAGCTTTCACTAATGGGTGATAAACGTGGTGAGTGTATCCGCTTTGACGCCTTGCATGGAGGCTGAGTGGAGGTAAAATGAACAGCCTCCACTTGTGTAATGTCTTATATGTCAATTTAATAGATGGCGTTTTTAGGCAATAAGTGGAAGCAGGGCTAAAGTTCATATATATTTTTTTTCTAATTGAATTCTGGATGAGATGCCGAAAGCTATCGGTCTTCCCATTATAGGCAAAACCTTGTACCACCATTGATACAAGTCTATTCGAATATACGCGAAGTCCTGCGCGTATATACGTGTGGCCCTTCGCGAATATACGTGTGGCCCTTCGCGAATATACGTGTAGCCCTTCGCGTATATACGTGTAAGCCTTAGCGTTTATACGTGTGGCCCTGCGCGAATATAGGTGTGAGCCTTCGCGTATATACGTGCTCAATGTTGCCTCTTTTATTGGTTCTTCTCAAAAAAAAGGCGTTTTCGATGTCGATATTCGCAAAAAGTCGTACCTTTGCAGAAAAGAAATTAAAAAACGATGATGACAAAAAAGAATGTATTCATTTGTATATGCACATTCATGTTGGTGTGTGTAGAGAGTCATGCCAAACCAGTGGTTTATTTGTGGGATTATGCTTCTCTTGTAGCTGTGCAACAGCAGCCTAAATCGACAGCATACCGAGATATGGTGAGACAGGCCGATTGGGTATTACGTCATGAGGTGTTGACGGTTACACAAAAGGAACATGCCCTTTCCGGTGATAAGCATAACTATGAGAGCTTGGCGACATACTATTGGCCGAATCCTGCGAACCCATCAGGTCCCTATGTGCCGAGGGATGGCGAGCAGAATCCCGATACGGAGAAGTACGACTTCCCACGCCTGTTGGCATTGGCAAGAGACTGCGCTGCATTGGGCAAGGCATTCTTCTTGACGGGCAATGATGTGTATTACGACCGTCTTTGTCGTCAATTGGATGCGTGGTTCATAGATGAGGCGACGCGTATGAATCCTCATTTTGCCTTCAGCCAGTTCGTGCCAGGACTCAATGATAACAGGGGAACTCCTGGTGGTGTATTAGATGCTTACAGGTTGATGGATGTGTTGGAAAGTATACAACTGACTGACAATACTCGGTCCTTGGGACGTAAGAGGATGCGGGCGTTGAAGAGATGGTTTAGTGACCTTGCTACATGGATGGTGGAAAGTGAGAATGGACGGCAAGCGGCACTGTTTGGCAACAATCATGCCATCGCTTATCACGGAACGTTATTGGGTATCTATTTGTTTACGGGGAAAGGTCGTGGACAACGTACTGCCATAAAGGATTTTGGGCAGCTCGTGGTGGAGCAGATCAATGAGGATGGACGCATGCCAAATGAGCTGAAACGGAATAATGCATTGACATATAGTGTGTTCAATCTCAGTCACATTTTGGACGTTTGCATAATGGCTCATACTGCAGGATTGAAGGTGCCGGAGGAGGTAAGTAGGCGTATCGATGCGAGTTGTCGTTACCTATCAACTTTCATAGGCCATCGTGAACGCTTCCCCTATAAAGAGATAGGTAATTGGGAGGCTGAGGAAAGAAATCTGAAACGCGAGTTGCAGCGAAAGGAAAGGTTACGATAAATAATTGGACCTTACTCTTGCATATTGTCGGTGAGCACGTGGATGACATTTTGTGGCAAGAAATCGGCGGCACGACGGAGGCAGGTGCTTCTCATGTTAAGAATGATGTCGGGAGATAGGTGTATATTAAGCAGGATTTGTGTGAGAGGCTCAACAGAAAACATCGGATAGAGGAGTCCGTTGACGCCGTTATCTATGAGTTCCGCGTTGGACGGGCAGTCGGTAGCGATGGGTGGTAAACCAGCAGCCATTGCATCAATGAGTGTACCGGCGAAGCCTTCGGTAAGAAAGCGGGTGGGAAAGAGTAAGGCAAAATAGTTGCAGAGAATTGTCGTACTTTGGTCAAACGGCACGATGCCGCAGTAGGAAATGGTTTCTGGCTGTTGTCGCATGAGTGTGCTAAACCATTCTTCTTGCCCAGGTTCAACCATCCCATAAATATCAAGACGGAAGGCTTTGTGCCCCAAATGCTGGTTTGCGGCGTTGACAGCAGTAATGGCATCCTCAATACCTTTTTCCTGCATTACGCGAGAGAATGTGCAAAGAGCCAAAGGCTCAGCAACAGTTGTAGAAAGATCGGCAGGGTCAAGAATATCAAGGGATTTGCAATTAGGCATCACGTGAACGTTGTTGACGCCCTGTGTAAGAAGATCATCGCGCATGTGATGGGTTTCAACGTAAACGTGGTCGAGGGCTTTGACGGAGCAGCGGAGTAGGGGGAAGCGACGAACGTAGTTGGGCAACCACCCCCCGATGACTACGTAATGGAGACGACGATTAAAAACGATGTTGAACAATGTCAAGAGGGGAAGAATGACACGAACGCCCTTATAGGCGGGAAGGACGACGATGTGGCGATGATGGCGTAGCATGCGCAGCAATATATATGGAAGCCGCAGAAGGAATTTCCATCCTCCCATCGTGTCTTCACAGGTTACTTGTTCTTCGCCGTACACCCTGATTAGTTCTTGGGCAACAATTTTTGTCTTGATAGTCTGCCCGTTGGCCTTGTCTTTGCCAAACGCAAAATGCCCCAATATGATAACCTTTTTCATCTCCCTATTCTTTTTCGCAGACTTTCTGCCAGGCTTTCACAAGGAATGCGCGGACTTTGAAAAACCTGTTGTCATTATAATGAGTCCACTGATTAGCATATTTGGCAAAAATCTCATGACCCGTCAGTTGGAACATTGCCTGTAATTGTGCCAAATGCAAACGATGATAAAAAGGACTTGCCATTCGGCCGCCCATATCATATAGGCTCCAATAACCAGTGTCAAAAGAGGGTAGCATCTGTTCCATCGAGTGGCATGACAAATCTAACAGCTTTCTGTAATGGCCTTTATCTTTAGTGACAAGTACATAGTCATACAATCCCCACCACGCAAAAATCCATCCGTTTAGGACTACGGGCCAATGTGTAAATTCCATCAAAACCAAGCGCCCATCTTCATAAACGGAAGTCCCTCCTTCTGCCAATGGCTTAAGCATAAAGTCAACGGCCATCTGAGAGGCACGTAAGTACTTGTCATCTCCCGTGTGCTTATAAGCTCTCAGTAGTAGTGATGCCGCCTCGCCCTGCGCCATTGCGCCGTAGGGGTTATGAGGATATAGGAAGGAGAAATTGTCCCATGCTCCAGAGCTTTCTTGATGATCAATAGCCCATGCGGCACATTGCATAAATTTCCGCAGGTATATATCTTCGCCGGTCTTCAGATATAAGTCATAAGCACCCAGACCATATTGAAAGATACCTACAGCGAAATGAACAGTTTTACCGTTATTAGCTTTCAGCGTAGGTAACTCATCGTTTGAAAGCAGAGAGGGTTCCCAAGTTACTTTCTCTGTCAGATTATTGTAGTAACCTAGAAGCTCGTCTTTGGCAAAATTGGAGCCGATAGTCTGATGGACATGACGTATGCTTTTCCCAGAAAGCATTTTGTACCATTTTACTATATTGTAACGTGTAATAGCCATTGTCCTTATTCTGTTTCACTAACAGCTTGTCGTATGGCCTGCAAGTACCCATGCCCAAACCGTTGATCGGGTTCTACATAGTTGCCCTCTCCCCACTCATTCCATGCCTTTAAGAAAAGAATTCTGTGTTCAGGCGCTTTCTTCTCTATGATTCTGATAGCTTCTTCTACAGTCTCCTGAAATTTCTCCGGTGTGCTGTTCACCAACGGATTGTGTTTCTTGCCAGCACGCGGTGTTCTGTCCCACTGGGGTAACAAAGTGGGATAAACGTTTTCCCATGTATCCTCGTCTACATAATAGTGAGCCATGGTACGTTTATAGTCAGTACGGTATGAATATGGGATGAAAGAATTCTCACCCAATTTGGAAAGGACGGTCAAGATTCGCCCCTTGCATAATGTCTGGGCACGGAATAGTCCTGATGATATCACGGCGTCGAATCCCATGTCAAGTATCTCACGATAGATATTGCCAACTTGATGCACATCCCAATATGTTCGTTTGCCGCTTTCGTCACATACAGCCTTTCGGATATTATCGGTATAGCCAACGAAATGAATGCCTTTCAACCCGTTATCTCGTGCCATTTGCTGCCATAGCTCTATGAAATGTCGAATGTCTGGGAACTTACGTGGAGCCCATATTCCGAAAATAGGCTTTCCGTCCACACAAATATAACGTGGGTCTTTGAAAGCTGGAAGTAAGGCGTTGAAGTGAGCCGCATGGTCCTCGAAGTCATAGTGCATCTGCATAATCATGGAGTCTTGTCGTAGGCTGCTTCCTTTTTTCCAAGATTTATTGGTCCAATCGTGATTAGCCCAACAGAGGCAGAATGGGAAATCTGGCTTCCCGCTGGCGAGCACTTCGTTGAAGGGACGTTCCAGTAGTTGTTTTCCGTTTCCAAACCAATAGTGGTAATAGCAGAAGCCTTCGATGCCTGCTTCACGGGCGAGGGCAGCCTGTTGCTCGCGCACTTCGGGCAGACGCAAGTCATAGAAACCAAGGTCGGCAGGAATGCGCGGCTGGTAGTGACCTCTGAAAAGGGGACGTGCCTGTACGACGTTGGTCCATTCCGTGAAACCAGGTCCCCACCATTCATCGTTCTCTGGGATGGGGTGGAACTGTGGTAGATATAATGCGATAACTCTTGCTCTTTTCATTCAGAAGTACTGCAATTTTTGTGCAAAAATAATAATAATTTTTGTAATAGGGCAAACTTTCAGACTAAAAAACAGCTATTCGCATTGTTTTATCACATGGGCAGGCACTTCGGCTGCCAGAATGCTGAACGGATAGAGTCGAGCGCTTTCCCGATGCTGTGTGGGAAGATGAACGATGTCAGATGACCAAGGTCGTTTATCAGACGTCTAATGATGTTCATGCTTAATAATCTCGTTATAAAAGTCGTACACTTGTTCTGCGCTTCTTTCAGAGGTGTAAAGCTGGTTGACGACGTTGAAAGCACGAAGTTTCATATCGTTATAGACGTTAGCATCTGCTATGGAGACTGTGTGAAGAATGGAGGCTAATTGTTCAATACTCTCAAAGCGTAAGGCAATTTCTTGGCCAGTCTCTTGAACGCCATTGTCCAATTGTTCTTTTGTGCCTGCTGTGTTGTGGGCAACAACAAGGCAACCTTTGAACATGGCCTCGGGCATGCATAGCCCAAAACCTTCGTGGCGTGAGGGAACGATGAGAGCCGTGGCTTTTGACATCAACTCGTCCAAATCTTTTCGTTCGCCTAAGAATGAAATCCTCTCTGACAACTTGTTCTTTTCGATAAATTCTTTAATACTCCGGAAATAGTTTGCAGAAGTTTGTCCGCCTGCAATTTTCAGGGGAAGTACAGTCTCATGGCGTTTCACGCAGAGGGCGTATGCTTCGAGCAACATATCGAGTCCTTTGGTGTATTGGATGCGACCTGCATAGAGTAGATAGCCGTCGTCAAACGTACAAGGAAAGCTTGATACCATGGGACGAATGCCATCGTAGATCACTTTAGAGCGTGAGGACTTGTGTTGTTCATGATGACGTTGAATTCCTTTTGTGATGCAAATGGAATAGGAGTGTTCCTGGTCTAAATGTCGATGAAACGTCTTCTTGCACGGGAAGTAGTGGATTTTGAAGTCGAGATCTGCATATTCACGGATGTGGTAAATATGTGGCAATTTGAGAATTCTGGAGCAACGATAACCAATATCAATGACGCTGACATTGGTGTGAATCAAATCGATGTGTCGTTTTTTTATTTCCTTGGTCAGGAGGTAGGTGGCCTTGGCGTTCACTGACAGTCTGGCTAAGAGGCGTGGCAGAAAAAGGAAATAATCTTTCAGACTCCCTAAATTGGGATATGCGCCAGGGCGGTATATGGTTGAAAACACATCAATTCCGGCTTCTCTTAATTCGTTGTAAATACCTTGTTTGTCAGGCAAAACAATAAATGGAGTGACACCTCGACGTATTTCTTCGTTAAGGAGTGAGAGGAAGGCCTTTGTCGAGCCTCCATATGGTGTCGTTGCATTCAGGATATAGCATATTTTCATATCTTAGAAATCTGTTGATGTTATAACCAATTCTTACCAATAAGCCGTTCCGCCTTTCGAGATTGGTAGATAGCATGAGCATGGGCTGTCAGTCGGCACATTTCAAGGAACCATCTGCCAATGATATAACGTTTGCGAGGTAACTCGTAGAAATAACAATGATAGAGCACTTTCATGAAACGGATGCAACACTTGCAGAATGAATGATTGATATTAGTGGCTTCAAGAAGAAGGTCTCGATACAAGTGTTTATGATTGAATGCTTCCATGTTACCATGCACAAGGCGATCATGTAGCATTCGTGCTTGCGGCACGAGAAGAGTCTTTACCTGATGGTAAACAAGGCGATGATAGTAGTTATTGTCTTCGCTATAATGGAAAAAGAGAGGGTTGAACCCACCTATCTTGTTGATGAGACCAATTGGCATGAGCCAGCATGCAGCGCAAATCTCACTACTTTCATAATACTGTGAAGGCTGCTGGCGGACAAGGAGGTCGTCCAGCATCTCATTCTCTGAACGGCGAAGCGATTCGCGGAACATAAAATCGAGTTTTGTGCCATCGCCATTTAGGTGCAGAGGTGAAATTAGAGATTCGCCATCGCTACTTGCCGTCATCAGAGATAGAGCGTTGGGCGCAATCGTAGCATCTTGGTTTAGGAGCAGAACGAATTCGGCGCCGTTCTGAATGGCGTAGTTAATACCGATATTATTTGCCCGGCCAAAGCCTAAATTGTGGTCTTGTGGCATCCAAATGGCTTCTGGGTAGTGCTCAGGGATGTGAGTACGGGTACCGTCTGTTGATGCATTATCCACGACGATAGGCGTCACGGGCATGCTGCTTTGCCTCAGACTCTTGAGGCAACGATCAGCCCAATTATGGTGCATGGCGTTGAAGGTGACGATGACTGCGTAGATTTTCATTTGAGGACAAGTTTATATTTCGATATAAGCAACAGGCCAATAACGATGAGAAGCGTCAAGGTATTCGTAAAATAAAAAAAGCGATAATAAAAGATGCCAAATATAGGAATGACCGCCATGAGAAATATGAATATAATCTCACTAAGATCGTATTCTTCTCTATGGCTTCGTCGGATAAACAACATCATGATTATGAAGTAGGAGAGCACCCAAATAATCAAACCTAAGGGGGAAATGTCTAACATAATGTCGCCAAGGAACGAAGCAAAGACGCTGATAAAGAATCCCTGCTCGCCAGCTCGTTCGTCACGCCTATCGTTGTTGGATGCTTGCTTCTTGAAGACATAGTTGATCAATGGAAACTCTCTTTCTGTAGTTATATAATCGAATTTCCCATATTCATAAAAGTAACAGAAATTTAAATAGCCCTGCCCTGCATATTGAATGGCTCTGTCGCCAGAATCAGACGAGCGCTTATCATCGAAGCGGGCTTGTGAAACGGCAACAAGATAGACGACGGAGGCCAACACGATGGGAGAGCCAAGAGCGAGTAGTAGGATTTTGTTCTTTTTGGATAAATAGCGGTAGAAGAAGATCAGGCAGAAAAGGAGCATCAGACCATAGAACACAATTTCTGTTCGGTCGGCTTGCTGGATGCCAACGATAGGCATGCAGAGAGATGCAAACACAAGGAGGCCATTAAACCACCAAGGTTTAGAGCGGAAGCATATATTATAAAAGAAGATGGGGATGCACAAAAGTGTGGAGGCATTCAGGTAGTAGAAAACCTTTATGATAAAAGGCAGTGTCTCGGCTTTCAATGCGGCTGGTGAGTCGACTCCCGCATTAGCATCGCTTCGCACTTTTGCAAGATCTCCTTGCAAAATGTCGAGCGTAGAATCGGCCACAAGATATAGGTTGAGAAATGATAGGACAATCAAGGTCCACGAAAGGATGTCGATGGCTAATGGGGCATTAATCGTTATCTTCTTGATATCCTTGCCGTAAATCATTGAGAAAGGAAGCAATGAACTTGCAATGAGACCGCAATACAGCAGCGTCGGTGCTACTCCGAGTTTTAGATTTCCGTTATCGAACAAGATACCTCCTTCGCCTAAGAGTTCGGCGAGAACGATAATTATAGCCAATATGGAGGTCAGCGCGTATAGGGCTGACATATAGACACAAATATCGAAGCATTCATGTTTACGCCACCAATAGAGCGTAAGGAAGCTAAAGAAAAGACATGGAATGAGAATCATGGACAAATGGGATTAGTGAGGAGCTCTTTGATTCTTAAGAGATCTTTCCACCCCAGAAGAAGGGCTTTTGATTGGGAAACAAAAAGGTGCCGATAATCGGAAATAAATGCATCAGCTACATAGCCGGCAACTAAATTGCTTAAGATGGCTATGGCTGCGGCCGCGGTGATGCCGTATCGTGGTAAGAGCAGATAGTTGAGGAGGACACATACAACGCAACCCAAGGCGTCGCGAATCACGGCCTTCTTCTGTAAACCTTCTATAACCAGCATACATCCTGCTGTGCTTGAGAGCGCTACGCTGGGCGCTTTGAAAGCAAGAATCTGTAGGACAGCAACGGCTGCGATATATTTGGCCCCGTAGGTGTAGAGGATTATCCAGTAAGCCAGAACTGAGACAATAGCGGCAATCAAGAAACACGTCCAGACCGTGACGTTCATAAAGAGCTGCGCCTTCTCTCTGTAAAGATTTTCATTGTTCTTACGGATATTAACTAAAATGGGGCTAATAGTATTGCCTAACATCATTGGAATAAAGATGAGAATCTCGACAAACTTTGCAGCCGTAGAGAAATAGCCAACAGCTACTTTATCAACCATATCACCAATCATGACTTGGTCAATGCGTTGATAGATAATAACGGCAGCGTTGGTCAAAAGTAGGGGAAAGCCTTCGTGCAAAAGGAAGCGGGCATATTGAAAATCGAAACGCCAATCAGCGACCTTGCCGACAACACTTCGATAGGCTGTAAGGTAACCACCAAAAAGAAGTACACAATCAAATGCAGAGGCTATGATGAACCAGACAAGGGACTGATGGGTCCATAAAAGCACGACCTTGATGACAATGCCGATGAGTGTTCGAGAAATTTCAGCTTTTACAACATATTCGTTCTGGACTATGGCTAAGAAGTAGTTGCGGATGACAGCAAATGCATTGCAGATAATAGATGTGGAATAGAGGGCAATGAAAATGATGGTCTCTGTATCCGCTTCAAATAGCAGGGATGTTGCGATGCAGAGAATCACGGTAATAAAAGCTAATAACAGACGGATGCCAAAAGCAGTTCCAATGATGATCTCGTATGGCATGTCGTGTTTTGCTTCTTCACGAATTTCAATGGTGTCAAGGCCAAATGCAGAAAATACCTGAAAGAGAAATACATAGGAGATGACATAATTCATCAGCCCATATTGTTCAGGTCCTAAATAGCGTGCAATCAAAATGCCAACGAACAAGCCGCCAATCAACGTCACAACCTTTCCTAACACTGACCAAAATAGATTGCGAACAATTATTTCGTGGGTCGGCGTAAGATTCATCTTTTTGACGATGGCATTAAACAAATACATTCGTTATGCTACTTGAGTTGTTCTATTAGTGCATCTTTGATGAAGTAAAGTGTACTGGATATTGCCGTGAGGAAAATGGCTATGATGATGTTTGTTCCACGTTGTGGACCCTCAGGGACGATCGGGATGCTGACGTTTTGTAGCGTGACGAACATGGAAGTTCGATCGTCCAACTTCTCTTTCTCCAGATCTCGTTCAGCTTTGATTGCTTTCCAAACAAGTTCTTTTTGTGCTACAAGGAGTTGCATCTGATTGTTGTGTATCACGTAAGAACTCCGAGTATTAGCGGTATGGGCATCAATATAGCGTATGTAGGTGTCCAATTGCTGATCATATTCTTTTTTTGCAAGCGACGTTTGTTCCTCTAAAAATGTTAACCGTTCTTTGATTTTCGATTTTCGGTAAGATGTCATGAAATCATTTACGGCTTGGCATAAAGAATCGGCCATTTGAGAACAAACTAAAGGGTCTTGATCGAAGAAGGAGAACGTCACTTTGTAAATCTTTGTGTTGGCCGTACAAACAAAATGGTCTTTGGCAAGTTCAAAGATTTCTTCTTGTTCTGGTGTTAACTTCTTGGGGTCAATGAGCTTTTCTGATTGTGATTGTCGTCTGAAAATCTTTTTAACCTTCTTGGGGAAAGAATCCCACCAAGGTTGTTGAGGATATTGTTGAAGATAATCGTAGTAGCTCATCGTTTGCCCGTCTTTCAGTGTCACTTTGATTTGCAAATAACGAGCTAAGAAATCATTGGATCTGATAAGCTTCTCAAAGTGAGGCGGAGCAATAGCATCAGGATTAAGCTGAACATTTCCTAAATTGTAACCTTGTAAACGCCCTATCTCATGCAGACCTTCGATGATGGTTGATGTCTTTTCTTCATATCCCACAATCTTATCGCTCCGAAAATAGTCGGGGACTGACAACATAATAATTGACATAACAATCGCCACCAGAACTATATTCACAAGAATTGTTTTGAAGTGAATCCTAATTCGAGTAATGATTAGTTTTATGGTGATGTCGTTAGTATTAACCATCCATTCTTGTCTACGTTCGTTCAAAAGTGCTTAGGCCTAAACTCTCTTTAAACTTGTTTCTAACTAACCATAGAAATGTTCCGATGCATGACAACAAAAGCATAAAAGCGACAAAGATCATACGTTTAGGCCCTGACGCTTTATTTGGCACGGAAGCTCCTTGTAAAATAGTGAATGCAGGAGTCTTCTCTTGGACTTTTGCTTCAGCCGTTATCAGTTGTTGCCGAATGGATACTAACGTGGACAACCTGGCTTGCACGTTGTTCTCAAGTTCATCCGTTTTCGCCTGATAGGATTGTCTGAGATTTCCTGAGTGTGAATCGGTATAAACACTATATTCATTCAAGGCTTGTTTGTATTCCTTTTCAGCTTGTTCGCAGAGCAATTTATAATAGTCTACATCTATTCGCGCTTTATTAGTCCTGTAATCGGTAATAAATTTTTGAAGATAGACACGAGCTGAATCTGCCATACAAGCACAGACGTAAGGACTTTGGTCTTCAACGACAATGCTGATTACGCCTGTCTTCTTGTCTGTAGAGCATTTGATATTGCTCTTCAAAGCCTCTACGGCAAAGTATTCTTGTTCAGTAAGATAGAACGGGTTTATGCCAGTCTCCTCTTGTGCACCATCATTCGTTGCAGGGATAGTGATGCGTTTTTTCGGACGCTTGAAAAGTCGTTTGATTTTTTGTACGATAGGTTCCCAAGGTGCGTGGTCTTGATACTGCGACAAGTAAGTGAAATAATCCACTTCCCGACCTGCTTTCTCTGAATAGACTTGAATGCCTAAAAGTTTTACTAAAAAGTCATTTGACTTGAACAAGTCGGGGTATAACTCAGGGGAAATAGCATCAGACGATTGTCCTGCATTGATGTCAAAACCAAATGTAGATGCTATATTGGAGAGGGTATTAAGTCCCGACGAGACCTCAGTCTCAGGTGCAAGATTTATACTTGCACGATAGCTCCTGGGTATGCATAGGATGTAGGCACAAGCTATGACGAAAACGATAATCCCATTGATAACAAATCTTCTTTTATTATCAATAATTAATCTTATAATATGGCTAATATTGATATTTTCCATACTACTTCAGATTGTTGATGAGTGAGATAATCATGGATGAGATACTGATGGTCGAGGTTCCGAGAATCATGATCTCAGCTGTCGAGAGTCCTTCGCGCTTAGGCTTCGTCGGGATGACAATCTCGCAACCAGGTTCGATGTGCTTACCTTGTTCGTGTCGGCCAAGCTGTTCGGTAGAACCATTCATGTAGACCGCATAGATATGCTTCTTGCTGGCCTTGTTGCTGAAACCACCAGCACGCTTGATGTAGTAGCTGAGGCTGGCACCTTTCTTGTAGTTCATGGAGATGGGGTACATGACCTCACCAGAGATCTTGACCGTTCCTGAATACAAGGGAACAGTGATCTGGTCGTTCTTACGGAGTACGACGTCGTGAATACCGCCGGGTTCGGCGAGTGCTTCCTCGAGGTTGATAGCTACATTGTAGGTGTTGCCGAGGTTCAGCTTCATCTCGAGCAGGGAGTCGGCACGAGCCAGGTTATAGCTCTTGTCCTTATCCATACTCTCTTCGTAGAGGGCAATCTGAGAGGTACGCATGGCACTCTCGCGCTGGTCGCGCTCTTCTTTCGTCATCTCACGGATGAGTCGTGTGCCCTTGGCATAGGCAAATTCGGTGAGGCCGCCTGCCATCTTGATGAGGTCGCTGAGGCGGAATTCACGGCTCGTCATGGCATATTCACCCTCGAAGTTGACGGCGCCGCTGATTTTGACGTTCTGCTGCTCTTGATAGACTGGGCTCTTACGTACCTGTACTTCGTCGAACGGCTGCAGCGTGAAGACGGTATCCTCGACGATAAAACCATTGGCCAGCGTGAAGCTGAAGGATTCGCCTAAGCGCATGTCTGCATTATCGGCATCTGGGTTATAGATACGGCGGAAGACGTCGACCTTAGCGTTGGATGCAGCGCGGGTGAGTCCGCCGGCTTGAAGGATAAGGTCTTTGATGGTTGTGTTCTCTGCATATTCGTAGGTGCCGGGGAAATTGACTTCGCCGTTGATACGGAAGGTCTCTTCGCCGCGCATATCGATCTTGGAGGGGATGAAGAGTACGTCATTCTTCTTCAGGGCTACGTCGGTGCTACTACCGCTCATGATGCCTTGGATGTCCACGGACACCATTTCTTTCGTCAGGTCGTCCTTCTCGCGATGCATGACGGCACGCTCGGTGAAGGCGTCTTCGCGCAGGCCGTCGCAGACTTTCAGGAGGTCGCGGATGGTGTTGATGTTTCCGCCCAGTTGGTACATGCCTGGATGCATGACGGCTCCGCGGACTTCGACCATATTGGAGAAACGTGGAATGACGGAATCGACATAGAGCGAGTCGCCATCGGCGAGCGTGAAGCCGTTCATGTCGAATTCCTCGATGCTATGGATGGAGTATTCCTCGCCTTTCTTACGGATAAGGCGTACGTTCTTGGTGTAAGCGTCGCCTGAAAAACCACCGGCATACTCAAGCACCTGCTGAACGCTCTCGGTGGAACGCATCTCATAGAACATCGGGCGCTTCACTTTACCGCGCACCTCGACCAGGCATTCGTAAGGTCCTACGATGATGACATCGTTGTCTTGCAAGCGGACATCACCCTTCGAGTTGCCGTGGAGCAGATAGTCATAGACATCGATGCGAGATATGACGCGCCCACCACGGTAGACTTTGATGTCGCGAAGCGTACCGACGTCGCTGATGCCACCTGCTGCGTAGAGGGCATTGAAAGCTGAGGCGAGACTGGGAAGGGTATAGGTGCCAGGCATGACCACTTCGCCCATCACTTGGACGATGATGCTGCGCGTCTCGCCTACGCTGAGGCTGACGCTGCAGTCGCTATAATACTGCCCGAGGCGTGCCCGCAGACGACTTTCGGCCTCGCTGACGGAGAGGCCCGATAGTTTGATGGGGCCTACGCCCTCGATGGTGATCGTACCATCGGGCGAGATCGTTCCTTCGAATGTCTCCTGCGATGCTCCCCAAACGTCGATGATAATGGCATCGCCAGCGCCGAGGCGGTAGTTGGCGGGTGTCGCCATGTTCATGTTGGGCTCGAACGAGAGATATTTCTGATTAAAGATGTTGCGACCGAAAACTTGCTGGTCCTTAGGCACTTGTTGAGCATAGTAGTCGAGCGAGTCGAGGTCGAAATAATCTGATTCCTCTTCAAGGTCTTCCATTCTTTGATCGCGATCCTTGTAGCGCCAGTCATCCTCCTCACGCTTGGAACGAACCATGAAACCCTGCTGTTTCTGACGCTCATCGCGATCAATATCACGACGGGTGCGCAGACGATTGTCCGACTTCTTCTCATCCTTGCCTGTCAAGTCGCTGGCGCCAAGTTGCTTCTGTTCGGCTTCAACCTTCTTGCGCACACGGCGCAACTGTTCGACGGTCACGCCACGCTGCACCAGGTTGCGGATGATGACCTGCTGGTCGGTACCCTTCTCTTTCTCCTGAAGGATGTACTGGACGAGTTGATTGTCTGTCATGGATTGCGCGTACGCGCGCGAACCAAAAATCAAAAAGGAAAAGACCAATAAGAGGGCAATTCTTCTCATATCGTAAAGATTCTTTGTTTCAGTAATGAGTGAGGCTTAGAACTTCTTGCCGAAGAACATGAACTTGGCAGTGATAAACATGATTTTAAGGTCGAGCCACAAGGAGCGCTTTTGCAGGTAGTCAAGATCCATCTGCAAACGAATGAGCATCTTCTCCATCGTGTCGGTGTAGCCATTGTAGAGGGTGGCGAGGGATGTAGTGCCTGGTCGCATCAGATAGATGTACTGATAGTCGCTGTTCTGCTCCATAATCATGTCAATGAAATACTTGCGCTCAGGTCGGGGGCCAACGAAACTCATGTCACCAAGGAGCACGTTGAACAATTGTGGAAGTTCGTCGAGGTGATGCTCACGCAGGAACTTGCCTACGGGGGTCAAGCGATCATCGCTCTTTTGAGCCAACTGGGGCGTGCCATTGCTTTCTGATTCTACGACCATAGTGCGGAACTTGAAGATGTCAAAGGGCTTGCCATGATAGCCGATGCGTTCTTGCCGAAAGATGGTAGGGCCGTCTGCCTGGCGTTTGAGCATAAAGTATACAATCAGAAAAACAGGGGACAACACGATAATCCCGACGAGCGCCGCCACGATGTCAAACAATCGTTTGAGGAAGCGTTCTGTCGAGTTCATGCCGTCTGTTATGGTTCTATCCAGAGTGGCTTGTTGGATCATATGTTAAAATGCGTTTGCATGGACAGGTTATATATAAAGAACTTTATTTTGCCTTTTTTATTGTATGAAATCGCAAAAAAATGCAAATAAAGATTGGGCTAATTGAAATTTTCTCTACCTTTGCACCCGCTAACACGTTTCGACACGTCTGGGGCTGACATGGATTTGACAGCAGGACGAGGTGTTGCGTAAGCACGCAGAGGGTCGCTGATCGCCCTCTTTAATCTATGGTCTCCAACAATTATCTGGCGAAAACACTTACGCTCTCGCTGCTTGATTGAAGTATAGTAGATCAGCTTATCTCGGCACCAGGT
>CADCOX010000019.1 GCA_902803195.1 uncultured Bacteroidales bacterium | reverse complement strand
GGGGCGACCCGACTCGAACGGGCGACCGCCTGGTCCCAAACCAGGAGCGCTACCAACTGCGCTACACCCCGGAAAGCGGCTGCAAAGGTACACCTTTCCGCCGAAATGACCAAATCGAATAGACTTTTTTTGGGAAAAGATTCGAAAAAAGTTGCGAAAGACGGGCTGCTGTTGCGTGAACGTCGGGACATGAGCTTGCGACGCTCTGCTTGCGGGCAACAGAAAAGACGAACTCAGAGGCATTATAGAAAGGCACGTTCGTCACAATTAATTATATGTATTATTTGCGCGAAATTTGGCTGTTCAGATTTTAATTCGTAATTTTGCATAGAATTTGAACAAGTAGAGGCTTAAAACAGATGCTCCCGTTGTCATAAATGAGGGTAATAAAAGGCCTAAAGGAATTTAATGAAGAAAAAGAAACGAAAGGTTGTCAAGGTGACCGCCAAGGATGTCATCAAAGCGATGAGACGTGGTGGACGAGAGGCAGAACAGGAACTGTTGGGCCCCGGCTTCCACTCGTTCAATAAGCTTCATCAATCCAAAATGACCTATACGCGCAAGACGAAGCATAAGCATAAGGACGATGATGACGCGTAATATTGGAAGAATCTAACTAAGATATAGAAAGGAATCGTTGAATAGACTTACCATAACTTATATCTAGAATTACCATAACTCATATCTAGACTTACCATTACTCATATAACGATGATTACATTACAAGACCGAATCAGAGGTTCGCTGATTGGTGGTGCCATCGGCGACGCTTTGGGCTATCCTATTGAGTTTGAGGATTATGAAACTCTACATTCGCGCTACGGCGACGAAGGACTGACTCATTATGACCTGAGTCCCTTGTACTCGGCTGCTCCAGGAAGTCAGGTGGCCGTTGTCTCGGACGATACGCAGATGACGCTCTTCACAGCTAATGGCCTTCTTAATGCCCGAGCACAAAATCAGGAGCCTCTCTCTGCCATTCGTCAGGCTTATGTCGAATGGTATTTCACACAAGTCGGGATGCCTGCAGACTACCAAAAGGTGTGCTGGATTACAGATGAGAAGCGGCTTCATGTTATGCGTGCCCCGGGAACCACGTGTATGACGGCTTTACAGGACATCTATCGGCAAACGTGTCCCCGGAATAACAGCAAAGGTTGCGGCGGCGTTATGCGAGTGGCGCCCATTCCTCTGTATGCAGTAGTTGACCAGAGGATGTCGATTGAAGAGAGCGACCGATTGGCTGGTGATTCAGCTCAACTCACGCATCTTCATCCTTTGGGCTATTTGTCAGCAGCTCTGATGGCACACATCATCTATGATTTGGCTACAGCCGATCAGCCTTCACGTGAATGCCTGAAGAGTTCCGTCCTTGATGGCCTGCGGATGATGGGGTGTCTTTATCCAGACTATCCAAAGGATATGGAATGGTTGACGGAACTGATGCACCTTGCGATAGGATTGGCGGATAACCATAGCGCGGACATCGAGAACATCCAGACGATTGGCCAAGGATGGGTTGGCGAAGAGGCACTTGCCATAGCGGTTTACTGCTCGCTCCGTTATTTCGATGATTTCAGGAAAGCGTTAGCTGCAGCAGTCTCCCATGGCGGAGATAGCGACAGCACGGGAGCCGTAACAGGCAATCTGCTTGGAGTGGTCTTCGGGTATGAAGCCCTTCCACAGGATTTCAAGGAAGGCTTGGAAATGCATGACCTCATCCTCCACATGGCCGATGACCTCTATCGAGGTGAACTAACGGCGATGTGAGAACGGATATTCAATTGTTCAGCTATTTACGGGGCTCTCTTAGTCAAAACATCGAAGAGAGGGGAAAGATTAGCGCGATTCGGCCGTTGTCTCTTCTTCGTCGCAGCCTGCGGCACGAAGAATCATCGTTGTGGCCCCGATGGTGATAATGGTGCCGTCTTCAATACGGAGACGGTCGTTATCGCGTAGAATGGTGTTGCCGACAAAGGTGCCTGTGCCGGAGGGCGCATCGCGAAGCGTGTAGATAAGCTGCCCCTGACGGTTCTGTCGCACATTAATGACGCAATGGGTCGTGTCAACGCTCGGGTCGACGGTCTCGATAGGTGTGTTGATATTGGTGCCCCGCACGTATCGGCCGATGACATTATCCCCTAAACGCAGGGGCAGGGTCTGCTTGAAATGAAAGACGTTCTCGATGACAACAAGGTGCCCGTAGTCAGGGGCTTGTTCGTCGGAGTCGGGGAGGGCAGAGGCTGAATGGGTGTCCTGCCCGATGCCCGTCTGCAGGTCGGCTTCGGCCTGACGCCGTTCGTCCTTGCGCGTGGCCAAGAGGCGCGACTGACCGATGCGGATGCCAAACTGGCGATGACAATCAGGACACTCGAAGACCAAGGTCTGGCCTTCTGTGTAGCGCGTCTCGTCGAATGAGATGTAATTGTCGCACTTGGGGCAGCGTACTCTCTTCATAGCTTCATGACCCAAGCGGCTTCGAGTTCACCGCCCATAGCTTGGATTTGCTTGGCTTCGTTGTAGGCCTCGGACTCGGTGGCAAAACCATCGATGAGCACGCGCAGCATCTTTCCTTTCTCGTAGATATGTGCGTCGATGCCTTTCTCGTGTAGTTCGCCAATGAAGCGCTCGGCGTTGCGACGTCCTATACTGCTGGCAAGCACCACGGCATAATTGGCTGCGGGGCTGACGGAGGTGGTAGCGGCAGATGAGGCTTGTTCGCCTTCGGAAGATATGGTGCCTTGCTGGTGAACGAGCGTCTCGGAGGAGCGACCGGCACGTTCCTGATGGCTGGACGAAGCGTTTGCGGTTGTGAGGGCAGGGGTCGTCGTCTTCTGCTTGGCAGTTGTGGCAGAGGCGGCATGTGAGGTTGCGGAGGCCGGTTTCGTGGTGACCTTCTCCGTCGGGAATAAAGAAGCCAG
>CADCOX010000018.1 GCA_902803195.1 uncultured Bacteroidales bacterium | reverse complement strand
GGCAACTTGGTCATGTCGATAAGTCCACCGCATTCCTCTACCAACTCACTGAGGCAATTGACATGTCCGGCCGAGCCGTGGTCGTGGCTGCTGACGACAGGGTTGACGTCTTCCTCGCAGAGCGAGCGCACGAGGTTGTAGGCTCGTTTCTGCATTTCGGGATTGGCACGTTGGACGGCGTTCAACTCAATACCACTGCTGTAGCGCCCCGTGTCGACGCTCGACACGGAACCGCCGCCAAGTCCGATGCGGTAGTTGTCACCACCAACAACGACAATCTTGTTGCCCTTCTCGGGCGTGCCTTTCAAGCAGTCGCGTTTCGTACCATAGCCTACGCCGCCTGCCAGCATAATAACCTTGTCGTAACCGTACTGCTCGCCGTTCTCCTCGTGCTCGAAGGTGAGCACAGAGCCTGTGATGAGCGGCTGACCGAACTTATTGCCGAAGTCGCTGGCGCCGTTAGAGGCTTTGATGAGGATCTGTTCGGGCGTCTGGTAGAGCCAAGGGCGAGGAGCCATTCCTTGGGAATCGGAGAGGGGTTTCGGATATGAAGTCATATAGACCGCCGTACCTGCGATGGGCCAAGAACCTGTGCCGCCACCCATACGATCGCGAATCTCGCCGCCTGTTCCCGTCGAAGCTCCGTTGAAAGGCTCAACGGTCGTCGGGAAGTTGTGCGTCTCGGCTTTGATGCTGATGACGCTTTCGATGTCCTTGATGATGAAGTAGTCGCTGGTGGCATGGTCGGCGGGCGCGAACTGCTCGACGACAGGACCTTCAGCGAAAGCTACATTATCTTTGTAGGCTGAGATAATCTTGTGAGGGTTCTCCTGCGTCGTACGCTTGATCATCTGGAAAAGGCTGCTCGGCATCTCTTTGCCGTCGATGATGAAAGTTCCACCGAAGATCTTATGGCGGCAGTGCTCGCTGTTGATCTGAGCGAAGCCGAACACTTCGCTATCCGTGAGTTTACGACCGAGTTGGCGTTCTACGTCATGAAGGTACTCGATTTCCTCGGGTGAGAGGGCCAGGCCTTCCTGCTCGTTGTAGGCCTCCAAGTTGTCGATTTCCTGTATGGGTGCAGGCTGGATATCGACGGTGAAGATGTTTTGATCGAGCCCGTTATAGAGGCGTTGCAGCATAGGGTCGTAGTCGGCCTCGGCGCTGTCGACGGGGAAATACTCTTCGATGCGGGTGATGCCGCAGAGCGCCATGTTTTGTGTGATCTCGACGGCATTCGTGCTCCAGGGCGTAATCATCTCGCGGCGCGGACCGACGAAATAGCCCTCGAGGGTCGAGGCCTCGATGAGAGTGGCATCGCCATAGAGCCAGGCGAGTTTATGGATTTCTTCTTGCGAGAGCTGGTGGTTGGCCTGTGTGGCGATGATGCTCTGCGTAGTACGGAAAAAGGAGATGGGCATGATGGTAAAGTGTCAAGTTGCTTAATTTGGGTGCAAAGATAGTTGAAGTTCGCCGAAGAACAAAGAAAAAGGCTCGCAAAATCTCTGCAAGCCTGATTCTTTTCGTGCGCGTACCTATATTAAATAGCGTTTAGAACTCAATCTCGTCCAACTGAATCTCGTTACGCGGTTCCTCGGGACGCTGCTCGACGGGCCCTTGCTGCTCATAGATGAAGCGCATGGCGTCGGCAAGAGCGCCCGTGAACTTCTCAAAATCCTCGGGGTAGACAAAGAGCTTATGTTTTTCATAAGAGAACTGAGGCATCTCAGGATCGCCGCTTACGATTTTCTTGCTTTCGGTGAGCGCCAGATACAGGTCGCCCTTGCTGCTCTTCTTCACATCCACGTAGTACAGTCTCTTGCCTGCTTTGATAGCCTTCGAAAAGAGGATGTCCTTTTCCTTGCTACCATAGTTGAAATTATCTTTCATCGTTGTTATAAAAGTTGTTTTTTTGATTTTTGCGGGTCAAAATTAGGCATAAATTGTCAATCATCCCAAAAAATGAACAAAAACTTCACGTTTAAGGCTGAGTTTTGGGCTAAAATGACTACTTTTGCACGCCCAAAGGCAATAATAAACCCTGATTTCGTTCGCTATCATGATAAATCGAGAATTAATCCGCTTGAAAGTATTGCAGCAGACCTATGCCTACTACCAAAATGGCAACAATAATTTGGACACTGCTGAGAAGGAACTTTTCTTTAGTCTGTCGAAGGCCTATGACCTCTATTTGTATATGCTCGAACTGATGGTTGATGTCAACCGCATCGCCGAGCAGGCTTTCATCACGGCTACCAACCGCTACAACCGCGTTCACGAGGGAGAGCCTCCCAACGCTCGTTTCATCACTAACCAATTTATTGCCCAGTTGGCCAAGAATCAGCAACTGAAGGAGTTCACTGAGAACCAGAAGAAAACCTGGGCTGACGAGGAGGACTTCGTGCGCCGCGTCTATGGTCGTATCGTCAACTCTGACGTTTACAGCGAATGGATGTCGAGAACAGGCGAGTCCACTTACGAGGAGGATAAGGACCTGTGGCGTCAGCTTTACCGTAAGGTCATCGTCGAAGATACGGAGTTGGATCAGTTGCTCGAGGATAAGAGTCTTTACTGGAATGATGATCGCTTCATCGTCGACACGTTCGTCCTGAAGACCATCAAGCGTTTCGACAAGAAGAACGGTGCAAATCAAGACTTGATGCCCGAGTACCGCGACGACGAAGACCGTGAGTTCGCCCGTCGCTTGTTCCGTGCATCGGTTCTGGGTGCTGAGCATTATCGGTCGCTCATCGCTCAGTCACTCTACAACTGGGACCTTGAACGCGTCGCATTCATGGACCTACTGATTATGCAGACCGCATTGGCAGAGATGTTTACGTTCTCGCAGATTCCTCTGCATGTGACCATCAACGAGTACGTCGACATTGCCAAGTTCTATTCCACACCGAAGAGTGGCGGCTATATCAACGGCATGTTGGACGCTATTGCCCGCCGTCTTATTGCTGAGGGCAAACTCCGCAAGACCTTGCCTGAGCAGCGCACAGCTCCGGCGGAGGACGCAGACAACGAGCCTACGGAATCAGAAGAATGAGGAACGCGAGCAAGCGTGAGCACATGCGTTCATGCTCGTATCTGGCCCAAAAAAGAATTTTAACCCACAAAATAAACAATAATTGATTATGAAAACGCTCATTATTCTCTTGCAAGCCGCCCAAGGCGATGGCGGTCTGGGTATGATCCTGATGCTGGTGGCCATGTTTGCCATCATGTATTTCTTCATGATCCGTCCGCAGCAGAAGAAGCAGAAGGAGATTCAGAACTTCCGCAACAGCATCGAGAAGGGTCAGGAGATCATCACCGCTGGCGGCATTTATGGTGTCGTTCGCGATATTGATGAGGTGAAGAATGTCCTCATCGTGGAGGTCGCCAACGGCGTCCGCCTTCGTGTAGACCGCAATTCTGTCTTTGCCTCAGCTGCCAGCACAGAAGTCTACAATAAGTAAATCACTCTCGGATGGACCGCAATCGGCTCAACAACTTCCTTGAAGCCGCCAAGGCTTTTCTGATTAGTCGGAGAAGCCGTGAGGCGTTGGTGTTTGCATTCTTCGTCCTCATATCATCGGGATTTTGGCTCATTCAGACGCTCAACGAGACGTATGACATGGATCTGACCGTCCCGTTGACGCTCGAGAATGTGCCTCAGGGAACTGTGTTGACCACCGAATTGCCTGATCATATTCTTGTCACCGTTCGTGACAAGGGCTCGTCGCTGCTGAAGTACTATGCTCGTCGTGCGCCTATCGCCATGACCGTTGACTTCTCGGCGCGCGACAAGGGCGGTGAATTCGGACATGTCACCATCTCGCATGCTGAGGTGCAGAAAGTGTTGCAACCGAAAGTAGAGTCGTCGTCGCGAATCGTCGCCATCCGTCCCGACACGCTGGAGTATTACTACACGCGTGGCGTAGAGAAACGCGTGCCTGTCGTGTTCCGAGGTCACATCCAGCCCGAAGCACTCTATTATCTGGCCGATGTTCGCTGCGACCCCGATACCATCACCGTGTGGGGAGAACAACATTTCCTGGACTCGCTGACGGCGGTCCAGACGGTAGTAACAAACCTCTCGGGACTCTCTGAGACGACAGTCCGTGATGTTCAACTGGCGTCTATCCGTGGTGTCAAGCTGGAGCCTGCAGTCGTCAAGCTGACAGCCGAGATCGACGTTTTCACCGAGAAGCGTGTGCAAGTGCCTATTGTCGGAACGAATTTCCCTGGCGGCTACTCGCTGCGCACGTTCCCCGCTTCGGCCACCATTTCGTTCAGGGTGGGCGCCAAGGATTATAAACGCATCACGGCAGACAATTTCGTGCTCACGGCTACGTACGAGGAGCTGCTCTCGCTGCCCGATTCCATGCTGACGCTTCAACTGCGCTCCGTGCCCGAGGGCGTGTCGCAGGTGCAGATAAAGCCTGCGGCTGTGCAGTTCCTGATCGAACAGACTGAAGACGAATGACCATAGGTATCACGGGCGGCATTGGCAGCGGGAAATCCTATGTCGCGCGCTGGCTGACGCGTCAGTATCAGATTCCCGTCTACGACTGCGACCGCGAGGCGAAACGTCTGATGACTTCCGACGTTCTTCGTCCGGCTCTCATCGATTTGCTCGGGCCGGATGCCTATCTACCTGACGGACAACTCAACAAACCCCTTCTTGCCGATTACGTCTTTCGCGATGCGGCTCATCAGGCTGCCATCAATGCAATTGTCCATCCCGAAGTGAAGAACGATTTTCGTCGTTGGACCGATGCTCGCGAGGGGGTTGTCGCCATCGAGAGCGCCATCCTCTTGGAAGCGGGATTCACCGATGTCGTCGATGTGCTCATTGCTGTCGAAGCACCGCTGGACCTGCGTCTGCAACGGGTCGCTCAGCGCGATGGCGCTACGCCCGCGCAGACAAGCGCTCGCATACGTCGTCAGCTCGAAGACGAGGCCCGCAGGGCAGCTGCCGACTACGTGATCATCAACGATGGGCGCGACTTTGGACCTCAGTTAAGGATTTTTATAGATGGTTTGTTTGCGCATTTGCCGCAGAATGTGTAATTTTGCCATCGTTTTTGAAAATTCATCGGATTTACTCACTCTAAAATACAAGAAAAAATGCTTGAAACCATTTTAGCCATAGCCGGTAAGCCCGGTTTGTACAAGCTCGTCTCGCGCGGCAACCGCAGTCTCATCGTCGAGAGCATCGACGACAAGCACCAGCGCATGCCGGCGTTCTCTACCGACCGTGTCATCTCGCTTGCCGATATCGCTATGTATACCGACGAGGAAGAGGTGCCCCTGGCCGACGTCCTCACGAGCCTGAAGGAGAAAGAGAATGGCTCCACCTGTAGCCTCGACATCAAGAAGGCTTCAAAGGATCAGCTCTTCGATTTCTTTGCCGAGGTGTTGCCTAATTTCGACCGCGACCGCGTGTTCCCCTCTGACGTAAAGAAACTCATCCAATGGTATAACATCCTCATACAGAACGGCCTCGATGATTTCTCGAAGTTGAAACCCACTGAAGGCGACAACATCGACGACCGCAAGGAGGAATAATCAGTACCCACTTTTAAATGTATCGCCCCGCACGACTATTCGTGTGGGGCGATACGTATATACGTGCAAGCCGATATGTATATACGCGCTAGGAGATGCGACTATTCGAGTAAGCTGAGTTGACTATTCGAGTGAGTCAAGTTGACTAGTCAACCGAGCCGTGTCGAATAGTTGAGTTGTTGAAAGTGATTGTTTGTTGTGGATGATGGGTTGTTATGAGTGGTTCAACGGTAGCGGCCTCCCGTGATTTCGGCAATGGTCAGCGGTACGTAGATCATGTCATAGCCATTGTCTTTTTCCTGCCCTTCGTAGAAGAAACCGATGCGTCCATCCTTTTGGAGCGTCATCGTCGAGTAGGCCGATGTGGTCGCACAGACTTGCAATCCGCGCGTCCAATTGTCGGCGAAGGCAAGAGGGCTGTAGATGCCATTAGGAATGATCTCCTTGTACCAGAAACCGACGTCGCGACGTCCTTCACCTAAGGGTAATGACTGCAGCATCAGCTTAACAGGGCGTTTGCTGCCCACTTCTGTAGCATTGACAAGCATGATCTCGCCATTGCAAGAGTTGGCGCCTACGCGGATACCGCCTTCCACATCGTGACTGGCTACGCATGAACCCCATTTGCCCTGTTCCTGGTTGATGCTCAGGTTGTTGAAGTGGTAGATGTTGAAGAAACGGCCATACCACTTGCGCGACGAGAGGACGACGTCGCCGTTGGGCAGTTCCTCGGTCTTCGGCTCGTCGCCGTCGATGCAAGGGCTGTCCTTGCCATCGAGCGTCGTCCCACCCAGTACGCTCCAGGTCTGTCCGAAGTCATCGCTGTAGAGAACATAGTTGCAGGCGATGTCCTTTTCGTCCATCTGGGTGCGCGTCAGTACCGAGCAGTAGAGGCGGTAGTAGCGGTCTTTCTTCACGACGCGACTTTGCATGATTCGCCCCGAGCCAATGAACATTGTTCGTGTGTTGGGTAATAATGTATAGAAAGCGTCGGTCACGTCCTCGGCTGCCGTCCACGAGCGCCCGCCGTCGGGGCTGTACCAGCGAGCGATGCGGTTGGGTTGCGCGCGCGTACCTTTTATATATGGGGTGCTACCCGTCACTGACATGCATAGGACGCGTTTACTCTGTCGGTCGGCGACCAGGGCGGCATCACCATAGCCGCAGTCGTCGGCGCCATTGACGCCCGTGCCACGCTGGATGACGGTGTCAGCGCTCCACGTGCGACCGTTGTTCTTGCTTGTGCGAGCTACGATGTCTATCTTGCCGAAGCCGATATCGAAGCCGCAATAGCGGCGGTCGGCTACCGCGATGATATGGCCTTTCTTGGTCGTCGTGATGGCGGGTATGCGATAGGGGACGTTGTATGCGTCGTAGTTCTTGAAGAGAGCCTGCGGCTCGGCTTGAAAGGCTTGCTGTCCCCACGCGAGGGTAGGGTAGAGTAGTGCCGATGACAAAATGAGTCCTAAGAGTCGGTTCATGTGGGGTGAGTCGTTTTGAAAGGATGTATACTTCTGTTTTGCTACAAAAATACTTCATTTTTTTGAGATAGCATCGATGAAGGCTCAAAAAAACATTCTTGACCTGAAAATAGTCCTTTCGTTAAGCTTCAATTATCGCCTTTTGGTTCATATTTGCTCAATTTTAATCGGATTTCAATTAATTTTGTTAAATTCCCGCATTCTTCCCTTTCTCCGTATTTGTATGATTAGGCAAGAGTCTCTATCTTTGTGGTTGAAAAAAGTAATTTGTTCATGAAAAGGACTACCATAGGCATCATCAGTTTCATTATCGGAGCATCCTTCTTTGGGTTGCTCTTCCTGCAGGGGCGCATCATCGAGTCGATGGTGAAGTTGCGGAAGGAGCAGTTCAACGAG
>CADCOX010000017.1 GCA_902803195.1 uncultured Bacteroidales bacterium | reverse complement strand
CCTTTCGCCCACGCCGCTCGGCCGTTACCACCACGATGCCCAGTTCGTGCTCGTCAACTGCCGTATGTCCTCGCAGATCCTCGACCGCAACATCGAGTATGCCTACATCAAGAAGCAACCCGACCCGTGGGGCCTGCGGGCATTTTACTACAACTGCACCCGGGAGGGAGGCGACAGCGGCTGGTTAAAGAACAACCTCAATCAAATGGAGGAACCGCCTGCACTTCATGAGATTACAGCTCGTTGGACATTCCGCGGTCAATGGGACCCCGAAGCCAGCATCCGCGAGCTCTGGGATGTGCTGGCTTATTGAAAAAAAGTAACCATATAGTTCCACCAAAACAAAAATGATTATGAAAAGTAAGTTTTTTAAGAGATTGCTTATCCTGTTTTTGATGACTCTTCCGATGGTGTTGCATGCACAGTTGCAGTGGCACTGGGAAAAAGGAACAATCGTGGTCGATACGCCAGAGCGTGCTGCTGGACAGCAGAGTGCCTTGGGACTGCGGACAGCACCGTTACCTATAATCCGAGTAGCCTTCGTGGGACTCGGCAATCGTGGCCCTTACGCCGTGGAGCGCTGGACACATATCCCTGGCGTGCGTATTGTGGCGCTGTGCGACTACGAGAAGGAACGGGCCGAGCGTTGTCAGCATTTCCTCACTGACGCAGGACTGCCTGAAGCCGATGTCTATTATGGCGAGGACGGCTATAAAGAGTTATGCAAGCGTTCCGACATTAACCTTGTGTATATCGCCACCGATTGGGAGCATCACGTACCTATTGCCAAATGTGCATTGGAGAATGGCAAGCATGCAGCCATCGAAGTGCCGTCGGCGCTGACTATGCAGGACTGCTGGGACCTTATCGACATGGCCGAACGCAAGCGTCTGCATTGCATGATGCTCGAGAACTGCTGCTACGACTTCTTCGAGATGAACACCTTGAACATGGCGCAGCACGGCATCTTCGGCGAGATCCTTCACGTGGAGGGCGCTTACATCCACACCCTTGGGAATTGGACCAACTATTGGCACAACTGGCGCCTGCGTTACAACAAAGAGCATCGCGGCGATGTCTATCCCACACATGGCCTCGGCCCTGTGGCTCAGCTGCTGAACATCCATCGTGGCGACCGCTTCAAGACACTCATCGCCATGGATACTAAGCCCGTGACAGGCTTGGAAGCGGTGGAGCAGTACCCTGATGATCTCGAAAACCTCGACGCTCCATTCCGCAATGGTGACCACACAACAACGCTCATCCGTACGATGCAGGGCAAGGTCATCGAGATACAGCACGACGTAATGAACCCGCAACCCTACAATCGCCGCTACCAACTGACAGGTACAAAGGGCTTTGCCAACAAATACCCCGTTCAGGGTTATGCCCTGAGTTCCACACAGATGAAATCCGCTGGTGTTGAGAATATCACCACCGACAACCTCTCTGGCCATGAGTTCATGCCGAAGAAGGACTTCGATGCGCTGGTCAAGAAATACGAGTCGCCCATTGCTACAAAATATGGTCCCATAGCTCGCGAGGTGGGTGGACACGGAGGCATGGACTTCATCATGGAGCTGCGCCTCGTCTATTGCCTCCAGCACGGACTGCCACTGGACATCGATGTCTATGACCTTGCCGAATGGTGCTGCTTGGCCGAGTTAGGTGCCTTGTCGATGGACAATGACAATGCCCCCATCCGCGTTCCCGATTTCACGCGCGGCCACTGGCAGGACCAGCAAGGCTTCCGTTATGCCTTTGCCGAAGCTGCTGAAGAGGCTGCCGTCGACTCGCTCTCTCGCCAATACACCCGCATTTTGAAGGCCGATGGTCCCAAGGCAGCCGAGAAATGGCTCAAACGTAACGGATCAACTGCGCAGAAAGCGAGGAAGTAGTCACTTGTGAGACAAATCATAATAAATGATGTAGAACATTGGTTATACACATATGGACGCGTAGGCTCACACATACGTACGTAAAAGCTCACACGTATGGACGTACAGGCGAATACGTTTTTACGTGTTCTAGAATACCCCCAATGGTACACTTGCTATTGATGATTCCTCACCGAGATGCCATTGTGAGGCCTGAGCAGTGAAAAAGTTTGGAAAACGGTGCTGTGATTGCGGTAAAAGTTGTATCTTTGCGGCGTAGAAATGGTAAAAACATATCAGTTATGCAAGAGAACATTAACGCTAGAGCCTCTCTCTCGGCTTTAGGCAAGAAAACCGACTATCCTTTCGATTATGCACCCGAAGTGCTCGAGACCTTCGAGAACCGCCACCCCGACAACGACTACTGGGTGCGCTTCAACTGCCCGGAGTTTACGAGTCTGTGTCCCATCACGGGTCAGCCTGACTTCGCCGAGATTCGCATCAACTACCTGCCCGGCGAGCGTATGGTAGAGTCGAAGAGTTTGAAACTCTACCTTTTTAGCTTCCGCAATCATGGTGATTTCCATGAGGATTGTGTGAACAAGATCATGAAGGACCTCATCAAGCTTATGGACCCTAAGTATATTGAAGTGATAGGCTTATTCACGCCTCGCGGCGGTATTAGCATTTATCCCTATGCCAACTACGGCCGCCCAGGCACGAAGTACGAGCAGATGGCCGAGTACCGTCTGCTGCATCATGATTTGTAAAAAACATCACAGCCTCCTACCATTAGTGAGGGTAGACGAGGAGAAGGGAAGGGGAGAAAAAGAACAAGCGGACTT
>CADCOX010000016.1 GCA_902803195.1 uncultured Bacteroidales bacterium | reverse complement strand
ACCAACGCATGGTCCGAGGCAATTCTTCATGTGGTATTCTAAGCATAGTTTATACTTGCCTGTTTCGACGCCTTCCTTCGACATGGGTTGGTGGCATCTCCGTATAGGGTAGAGATTCTTGAAGAGTTCTAAGAGTCCATTGATCGTCGGGATATGACTGTAGGGCCCGAAGTACATCGCCCCTTTTCGGTCGATGTGGCGTGTCTTGAAGATGCGTGGTAAGTACTCTTTTGTGACGGCAATACTTGGATAGCTTTTGCCGTCCTTCAAGAGGACGTTATAGCGTGGTTGGAATTGTTTGATGAGTTGGTTTTCGAGGAGCAGTGCTTCGGCCTCTGTCTTGACAACAGTGTAATGAATATCCCAAATCTTCGACACCAGTATAGCCGTCTTCCGTGAGTCATGATCGCGGTTGAAATAGCTCGAAACGCGCCTTTTCAAGTTCTTTGCTTTGCCCACGTAAATGACGGTCCCGTGCTCGTCGAAGTATTGGTAACTACCTGGAGACTCTGGGAGGCGTTGCAGTATGCTTTTAATATGTTCTTCTCGCGAACTCATTTAGATTTTTATCAGTGTAGTGATGTCAACGTTCTCAGGGAATACTGCTCTGCCATGAAGACCTTCAATGGTCAGCTCGATGATGAAGTTGATGTATGTCTGCTTGGGGTTGAATTGTTGAACAAGGTTGTAGGCTGCCAGCATTGATCCGCCGGTGGCAAGGAGGTCGTCGTGGATCAGAACGATATCTTTGTCGGTAATGGCGTCGGTGTGGATTTCGATGGTGTCTTTGCCATACTCTTTCATGTAGCTTTCTTTGCGTGTTTCTGCAGGGAGCTTGCCTGGCTTGCGGGCCATGACAAATCCTGCGCCAAGTTTATAGGCGAGGGCAGCGCCGACCACGAAGCCTCGACTCTCGATGCCCACAACTTTGGTAATACCTTTATCTTTATAGAGGTCATAGAGTTCGTTGACCATGATGCGTAGGCATTTTGGATGCTTGTAGAGCGTGCTGACGTCCTTGAATTGGATACCTGGGATGGGGAAGTTGGGTACGTTTCTTAGGTGCTTGAGAAGATATTCGTTGTTCATATTGTATGATGTTTGGTTATTTGTAATGCGTTGATGAGTTTCTTTAAATGTTTCACGTGGAACTATCTCCCGAGTAGAACGAGGAGAACGTTGATGTCGGAGGGTGAGACACCCGGGATGCGTGAGGCTTGGGCGAGGGTCTCAGGATCATGGGCGAGCAGTTTCTGACGGCCTTCAGTGGAGATTGATTGGAGCGTGGAATAGTCGAAACGGCCACGTATGCGGATGTTCTCTAGGCGGTGCATCTTCTCGGCTTGTTCTACCTCTCGCATAATATATCCCTTGTATTTGATTCCAATTTCGGCCTCTTCGACGATCTCTTCTCGTCGCTCTGTAATGGTGTCGAGTATTTCGCGGAGGTGGGGTAGGGCGGGGCTGAGGTTGTCGAAATTGATTTGAGGACGTCCGAGTAGTTCGATGAGTTTGCAACCGCGAGTGAGTGGTGCAGTACCGAGTTGCTCGAGCAAGCCGTTGACGTCGCTCATCTTGACGGAATAATTTTCGGCAAAACGGGTGATTCTCTCAATCTCATCTTTCTTCTTGAGGTACTGGTTGAGGCGCGCTGTTGTGGCGACTCCCATCCGATGACCAATTTCAGTCAGTCGTGCATCAGCATTATCTTGTCTTAATAGGATGCGGTATTCTGCCCGTGAGGTGAACATGCGATAAGGCTCGTCTACCCCTTTACAGACCAGATCGTCGATGAGAACGCCGATATAAGCTTCGTCGCGTTGTAGCACGAGCTGTGGATGACCCGTGCAGTGGCGAGCAGCATTGATCCCCGCAATGAGGCCTTGTCCTGCAGCTTCTTCGTAGCCTGTGGTGCCGTTGACTTGTCCCGCCAGATAGAGGCCGCTGATGACGCGTGACTCCAGCGAGTGATGTAGTTGAGTCGGGTCGAAGAAATCGTATTCTATGGCATAGCCTGGTCGGAAGATCTCGAGGTTGCGGAAGGCGGGTATGAGTTTTAACGCTTCTATCTGGACGTCTATAGGCAGGGATGAAGAGAAGCCATTGAGATAATATTCGTTGGTATTCGTGCCTTCGGGTTCGAGGAAGAGCTGGTGCTGATCCTTGTCAGGGAAGGTGACGAGTTTTGTCTCTATACTCGGGCAGTAGCGAGGGCCAATGCTCTGAATTTGACCATTATAGAGCGGCGAATCAGGGAGCCCGGCACGAAGGCGTTCGTGCACGGCCTCGTTTGTGTAAGTGATCCAGCAGGGAAGGAAAG
Organism: uncultured Bacteroidales bacterium; assembly: GCA_902803195.1. GTDB lineage: Bacteria > Bacteroidota > Bacteroidia > Bacteroidales > Bacteroidaceae > Physcousia. The sequence continues at coordinate 858 of CADCOX010000016.1, read as the reverse complement.
ACCCACCCCCTTGCCCATCTCTTGCAGGGAGGGGAGAAGAATGTTCAGAGCAGGCATCCGCTTTGCAACTTCCAAGGGTGAACACTCCCCTCCCTACAAGGGAGGGGCAGAGGGGTGGGTCTTGGGGAGAGTCCTGGTCAATAAAAGAAAACCTCCTTCCTTCGGTGTCACCTGGCTGTTCAGTCATCAGGGAGAAGTCGACTGAGCGTGCGTCGATGCGGACGGGCGTACCTGTTTTCATGCGAGCGACGCGGATGCCGTGCTGTGCGATACTCTCTGCCAGCTCAAGTGACGGAGGCTCGGCGCATCGGCCTCCGGGTAGCTTGACGCGTCCGATATGCATGAGGCCGTTGAGAAAAGTCCCTGCGGTGAGAATAATGCTCTTTGCCTTGAAGGTCATGCCGAGGTAGGTCTCGACACCGATGGCCATGACTGAGGCCCCCTCGGGTGCCGTAATCAGGCGCCTGACTTGGTCCTGCCAGATATGTAGGTTGGGCGTGTTCTCCAGCACCTCTCTCCATGCCCAGATGAACTTACCGCGGTCGCATTGGGCGCGGGGGCTCCACATAGCTGGTCCTTTGGAGCGATTGAGCATTCTGAACTGTATAGTTGTAGCATCCGTAACCTGCCCCATAGCCCCTCCGAGTGCATCTATCTCTCTGACTATCTGCCCTTTAGCAATTCCACCTACAGCGGGATTGCATGACATCTGAGCTATCTTGTTCATGTCCATCGTGATGAGTAGCGTGTTCGCGCCGATGCGCGCAGCAGCATGAGCCGCCTCGCAACCTGCGTGGCCAGCACCAATCACGATGACATCATAATTCTTTTCCAAATTCTTCTCTATCTAAAGTATTT
>CADCOX010000015.1 GCA_902803195.1 uncultured Bacteroidales bacterium | reverse complement strand
GACACCGCTGTCGTACATCTCTACGTGGCACCCAACACAGGCTATGCTCGCACCGCAGCCATTGAATTCAGCTCCAGCAACGCCGTCAGCGAGAGCACCATCGCCTGGACGGTCAAGCAGGACGCCTTCACCCTGCCTCACGGCGAGAGCATCGACGACCCCTTCACCGTCGACGAAGCCATCGCCAAGTGCATCGAGATTGGTAACACCACCAACGACGTCATCTACTTCGCTCGCGGTTACATCTCAAGCATCAAGGAGGTAAGCCCCAGCTACGGCAACGCCACCTTCAACATCAGCGACGACGGCAGCGATGACCACGCCCTCACCGTCTTCCGCTCCAAGTGGCTCGAGAACGCGCCCTTCACCGCCGAGGATCAGATTGGCGTGGGCGACGAAGTCATCGTCACTGGTAAACTCGTCTACTACAAGGACAAGAACGGTGTCGAGACACCCGAGTTCAGCGGCAACGTCTACGTCGTCTCGCACAAGGCTGCAGGCCCCGGCTCGCGCCTGCGTCCCTTCAATGCCGACGAGGCCATCGCCTTCATCATGAACAACCTCGCCGAGGGCGAAATCACCGATGACGAGTACTACATCGAAGGCGAAATCGTAAAAGTGGCCAAGGAGACTGACTACTTCAACGCTCAGTACGGCAACGCCTCCTTCTATGTCGCTACCGACGACGACCCCGCCAACGACCAGTTCTACATCTTCCGCACGCTCTATTTCGGCAACCGCAAATGGGTCGAGGGCGACACGCAGATCAAGGTTGGCGATCAAGTGGTGGTCTGCGGCCGACTCACCAAGTACAAGGATAAGAACGGCAACATCATACCCGAGACCTTCAACGGTAAGATTGACGGCGTGAGCTACACGCCTTACCTCTACTCCCTCAACGGCAAGAAGGAATAGCGAACGCTACATCCGAGAGCGCTCACTCCAAGACACGTCTCTCCGTGCTCTGAAACTCTCGAGGTGGATGTTGTAGACAGTCTCCTGCACGCACCTCTCTGAGTACATCATTTTGAGAACATCATTCCAAGCGTTCCCCTCCCACTCCACTCCCGATGGTCATCTCCTGGCCGTCGGGAGTTTTTCAATATAGAACACCCCCTACCCACACGACCATTCGTTCAGCCCTGCACGTACGTTCATAACACCCTACGCGTCCGTTCATAACACCACACACGTCCGTTCGCTGAGCCGAGTATCAGCGAAGATTCTCTCGAGTATCACCATTGGAATTCGCTTGTCTTTATAGTGTTTCCAATGCTGCATCACGAATGTAATCCCAGTGAACAACCTCAACGCTATCCTAGGAAGAAACAAGACTTTATAAATATGACAAATAGAGATAGTTCGTTTGGGCTGGGTATTCGGCTGCAAGCGTGTCAATCTGATTGACTACTGGCAAAATGCCTAATTCATGACGCCATTCACGGACGGCAAGTCCAGCATTCTCCATATTCATGACTGCTTCGAGACCAAGTGCCCTGGCTATCTGGAAATCGGAGAAACCGTACATCTTGGCTTCAAGCAACAGAGTTGAAAACTCTGGTGCTTCAAGAACTTCAAGAAATTCAGAATACTCAGAATTGTCATAATATTCCGTTAACCAAGAGAACTCCTTGAGGCTGTCATTAATAGCCATGATGTGCTTGAGCTTTTCGAGGAACCAGCGGTCAATCATTGTCCAGCCATGAATCTGCTCCACCGAATAACCCATCAGCATGGCTTTGGCGATGACGAAGATACGGGTGTCGGTGGCGTGTTGGAGAGCGGCAGGCACATCGGTGACGTGTTGCGCTTTGTTATCCACAAACCCATGCATGCCCTGCCCTATCATGCGCAGTCCTTTCTGGAGAGCCTCCTCGAACGTACGCCCGATGGCCATCACCTCGCCGACGCTCTTCATTGAGGAACCGAGCTCGTGGTTCACACCGTGAAACTTGGAGAGGTCCCAACGAGGTATCTTGCAGACAACGTAGTCGAGGGCGGGCTCGAAAAAGGCGCTGGTGGTCTTAGTGACGGAGTTCTTCAACTCGAAGAGTCCGTAACCGAGGCCTAGCTTGGCAGCGACGAAAGCCAAGGGATAGCCGGTGGCTTTGCTTGCCAAAGCTGACGAGCGGCTGAGACGGGCGTTGACTTCGATGACCCGATAATCTTCAGAAGAGGGGTCGAGGGCATACTGTACATTGCATTCGCCAATAATACCGATGTGGCGTATTATCTTGATAGCAAGCGCACGAAGTTTGTGGTATTCGCTGTTAGTGAGCGTCTGTGAGGGAGCTACCACTATGCTCTCGCCCGTATGGATGCCGAGCGGGTCGAAGTTCTCCATGTTGCAGACTGTGATGCAGTTGTCGTAACGGTCGCGCACCACTTCATATTCGATTTCTTTCCATCCTTTCAGGGACTTCTCCACCAACACTTGCGGCGAGAAGGCGAATGCTTCCTCGGCCTGTGTCAACAGCTGTTCATCGTTGTCGCAGAAGCCTGAGCCGAGGCCTCCGAGGGCATAGGCAGCACGCAGTATGACGGGATAGCCCAGCTCGTGAGCTGCCTTCTGCACTTCTTCGATGGTACTACAAGCCTCGCTCTTGATAGTCTTCACAGCAATCTCGTCGAGACGCTTCACAAAGAGGTCGCGGTCTTCGGTATCGATGATGGCCTGAATAGGCGTGCCAAGGACTTCAACGCCATACTTCTCGAAAACGCCTTTCCGATAAAGCTCCACGCCGCAGTTCAGTGCTGTCTGTCCGCCGAAGGAGAGCAGGATGCCATCCGGCCGTTCTTTCTCAATCACGCGCTCCACGAACTCTGGCGTAACGGGTTGGAAATAGACCACATCGGCAACATCCTTGGAGGTCTGTACGGTTGCGATGTTGGGATTGATGAGAATGCTCTTCACCCCCTCTTCCTTCAAAGCCTTCAGTGCCTGGGCTCCGCTATAGTCAAACTCTCCAGCCTGGCCGATTTTGAGAGCGCCGCTACCAAGGAGGAGGACAGAGGAAACCCCAACCCCGACCCTTCCCCTATTAGGGAGGGGGAGACTGTCCAACTCGCTATCAGAAGTAACCTTTCTCCCCTCCCTAACAGGGGAGGAAGCTGGAGAGAGGCACTTTACGAACTCATCAAACATCCATTCCGTATCTGTAGGTCCGGAGCAAGCTTCTGGATGGAACTGTGCAGAGAACCACGGCATTGTCTTGTGGCGGATGCCTTCGTTGGAACCGTCATTCATGTTTACGAACAGAGGTTCCCAGTCGGCAGGCAATGTTGATGCATCAACGGCATAACCATGATTCTGGCTTGTGATAAAGCATTGGGTGGTACCCACACGCTGAACCGGCTGATTATGACTGCGATGACCATACTTCAGCTTATACGTCCTTGCTCCTGCTGCCCTTGCTAAGAGTTGATTGCCAAGACAGATGCCCATAAGCGGCCGAAGACCCGCTCCCCGTACTCCCGTGAGGGGAAGAGCCTCGCTACGCTCGCATTCATTATTCAAGAATGTACGGATGTTTTCCACAGTCCTGCTGCATTGCTCTGGGTCGCCAGGGCCATTCGCGAGGAACAATCCATCGAAGTCAAGCTGATTGAAGTCGTAGTCCCATGGAACCCTGATGACCTCAACACCTCGATTCACTAAACAGCGAATGATGTTTGCCTTGACCCCGCAGTCAACAAGAACAACACGCTTGCCCGCTCCCTCATTATAGCGAACGACCTCCTTGCAGCTCACTTGTTCCACCCAATTGGCAGAAGCATAGTCAAGAACCTCAGTTTTATCAATGTCTTCTGAGTTGTCCACAATGATTCTCCCTCTCATTACGCCACTCTCTCTGAGTCGCTTAGTGAGCCTTCGTGTGTCGATGCCGGTGATGGCCGGAATCTGTTCTCGCTTTAACCATTCTGAAAGAGACTCCTTGGCATTCCAGTGGCAGTATTTCTCGCTATAATCGGCCACGACCAGCCCCTTGACATGGATGTGTTCGCTTTCCATGAACATGGGCAAAGGTTCGCCACTGGTCTCTGGCACGCCATAGTTACCTATCAAGGGATAAGTAGCCACGAGTATTTGTCCTGCATAGCTGGGGTCGGTCAGGCTCTCCGGATAGCCCGTCATCGCAGTGTTGAATACCACT
>CADCOX010000014.1 GCA_902803195.1 uncultured Bacteroidales bacterium | reverse complement strand
GCCAGACGGTCGGTGCCCAAGGTGGAAGGGGTGCGATAGCGGTTGACCAACGGGATGGGCGTCGTCGTCGTGAAACGCTCGACGGGGCAGGGGAGGGCTTGCAACCGTCGTTCGGCTTCTTCGCTTAAGTCGACAACCGATGAGACAATAGCCGCTTCAGGCAACTCGGGCAGGTTGTCGATGAATTCGAGCGTGTGTCCAGGTTGTCTGCCGTGGCTGTCGAGCATGTCGCCGTCAAAGAAATAATACTTGCTGACGGTGTTGCCGATGTCGAGGATTAGATTCATTTCGGCTGCAAAGGTAGTGTTTATTTGCGATTTAAGGTTTACGTTTGGAGATTATTCTTCGTGTGAAAGCCCTTTTTTACCTATTTTAAGTCTCCTAATCGCAGAAAAACGAGTTTTATAAATCTGAAATCATAAATTTTGCTTACCTTTGCACCCGTTTATGAGACGTTATCTGTCTTTCTTCATCTTGCTCGTGGCCGCCACGTTCGTGTCTCTCCCTCTTGCTGCACAAGAAGAGAAGGATGACTCGACGCTTGTGGTGAGCCTGCTCACGTGTTCGCCTGGTCAGCAGACCTACGAACTTTATGGGCATACCGCTCTTCGCGTGCGTAATGCGCGCGATTCCTATGATATTGTCTACAATTTTGGCGCTTTCAGTTTCGATCAACCTCATTTCATCTGGCGTTTTGTCTTGGGGGAATGCGACTACATGCTGATGCCCTGTCCCTTTGGCTATTTCATGGCTGAATATGCCTATCGCGGTTCGTCGGTCATTGAACAGACGCTCAACCTGATTCCGCCCGAATCCGCTCGGCTGGCTAACGCACTGGCGACAACGGCACGTCCAGAGAACTGTGTTTATCGCTACAATATCTTCCGCAGCAACTGCACGACGAAGGCACGCGACATCATAGAGGAGAATGTCTTCGGCGTCGTACGCTATCCTGCTCGTTCTCGTCGCAACACCTTCCGTTCGATACTCCATCAGTTCACCAATGGTCATGAATGGGCTCGCGAGGGTAACGACTTGCTGCTGGGAGCTGATGTCGACACGCTCATCACCGAGCGCGATGAGATGTTCTCACCCATCTACATGATGTGGTATGCCGACAGCGCCATGATTGATGGCGACGTCCATGGCGTGCGTCCCTTGGTTGCTGAGCGTAGAGAATTGTTGGCTGCCGACCCGTCTCGCCAACAGATGGAGCGCGACAGTTTACCCTCGTTCTCATTGACTCCTGCTCAGTTGGGGTGGGGAATGTTGGTCATCGGTTTGCTCATTGCCCTTTGGGAGTGGCGTCGTCGTCGCATCTTCTGGCCTTTGGACGTAGTACTGATGTTCTTCCAAGGTGTGGGGGGGGTGCTGCTCGTGTTCATGGCCTTATGGTCGCAACATCCGGCTGTAGCGTCAAATTGGCAGGTGTGGGTGCTCAATCCACTTCCTCTTTTTTTCCTTCCTTTCGTAGTAAGAGCCGACCTGCATCGTCAACGCTTTATCTATCATGCATTTGCAGCAGGATTTCTCCTTCTTTTCGTCATCGTTTACGCATTCCTTCCTCAACATTTTAGTCAGCTCATCCTGCCTGTGGCACTTCTTTTGCTGAGTCGTGCTATAGTGCACCTTCTTGTGTACAGGCAGAAAGCATAACCTTTTATTTCTGGCACTATCGTACATCATTCATCCATAACAAAGAATCGTCTGCTGACTTCCATCGTGGCGCTCGTAGCCATGATGAACGTCGATGCACAGTCCACTGCCGAGCTTCCGCGTCTGGTGGTGAACATCCTTGTTGACCAGTTGCGTGCCGACTATCTTGAGACCTTCTCACCGCTCTATGGCGAAGATGGTTTCAAGCGTCTGATGACCGAGGCTCGTTTCTATGCCGACAGTCAGCAGCCCTTTGTTGATGCCGATTGTGCTTCGGCTGCAGCTACGCTCGTGACGGGTGCTGTCCCTCGTGACCATGGCATCCCCTCAAAGACTTGGTTGTCTCGCCAAACGTTACAACCCGTCTACTGCGTCGACGATACGCGCTACAAGGGCGTGGAGACCTTCGACCAGAGTTCGCCCAATTATTTGCTGACATCAGCTCTCTCTGATGAACTCAAGCAGGCGACGGCTCGCAAGTCGCTCGTTTACAGTATCGCTCCCGAGCGCGATGTGGCAGTCCTCATGGCCGCTCATGTGGCTGATGGCGCTTATTGGATTGACGATCAGACGGGCGCATGGTGCAGCAGCAGTTTTTATGGCAAGCTTCCTTCTTGGATTTCCACCTACGACAGGTCTGAACCCTTGAGTCGGCGCATCGGCCATATCACATGGGAGTCGGTGTTCGATAATGCCTACCCCTCTTTCCTTTATTATCATGCGCTTACCGAGGCCTCGGCCAAGGACTTCAAGCATACTTTTTCAGGCGATCGCCGTTATCGTGAGTTCAAGAGTTCGGCATTGGTCAACGATGAGGTTGCCAATTTGGCTGAGGCATGCCTCACGGGGTCATTAGTTGGCCGCGATGCGCTGCCTGACCTACTTTGTTTGGGCTTCTATGCTGGCACCTTCGACCATCAGAGTGTAGCTCGCTATCCTTCTGAATTGCAGGATACTTATGTGCGTTTGGACCGTGCGTTGGCTAAGCTCTTTGCAGCCATCGATAGACACATTGGCATGCGTCAGGTGCTGGTGGTCGTGTCGTCGACAGGCTACGATGATGCCGCCGAGTCGCCCACGATAGCTGCCGGTACGTTCAACATGCAGCGTGCGTCGATGCTTCTGAACATGTTCCTGGCGGCCAAGCACGGACAGGCTCAGTACGTTGAGGCTACTTACGATAAGCAGATCTACTTAGACCATAAGCTCATCGAGCAACGCCAGCTTCACCTCAATGACATTCTTGTCGAGAGCGAGGAGTTCTTGACTCAGATGGAGGGCGTTCGCGACGTTTTCAGTCTTCGTTCGCTGGTCGCTGGTGCACATTCCACTTCTCTCGATGACCTTCGCAATGCTTGGGCACCCACGCGTTGGGGCGATCTCATCATCGAGGTTCACCCTGGTTGGACGCTGACGACAGAGCAAGGTGTTGAACGTGTGGATCGAGGTCACCCCTACATAGCTTATCCACTTTTCTTCCTTGGTGCCGACGTGAATGCCGAGCGCATCACCACGCCTGTCTCAATGGCAGCTATAGCACCCACGCTGGCACGCTGCCTGCGCATACGTGCGCCCAATGGCAGTCGGACAGCACCGCTGGTATTGAAGTAGAGCGTGAAATGAACTTTATAGAAGCCTTGAAACTTAGGTTACTATAGAATATATTAACCCCGAAAAAACAAAACATACATAATGGATTTTATTAAACTCCTGCGCAAGCTCTTTGGCAACAAGAGCGACCGCGACATGAAAGCCATTCAGCCTCTCGTCGACGAGGTGCTGAAGGTCTACCCTGAAATCAATGCCCTTTCCAATGACGAGCTTCGCGCACGTACCAAAGAATTACAAGCGCGCATACGCGAAGCGGGTGTGCCCATTCGCACACAAGTCGATGAACTCAAGGCCAAGATCGAGCAGACGGCCATTGAGGACCGTAAGCCCATCTTCGAGAAGATTGATAAATTGGAAAAGGATCAGTTGGAAGTTTTCGAGAAGGTTCTCGATGAGATTCGTCCCATCGCCTTCGCTATCGTCAAGTCAACAGCCGAGCGTTTCACTAACAACGAGGATGTTGTGGTCACCGCCACTGACTTCGACCGTGAGCTGGCTGCCCGTCATGACTTCGTGGACATCGATGGCGACAAGGCTATTTATCACAACCATTGGGTTGCTGGTGGCAACGAGACCGTGTGGAACATGATCCACTACGACGTCCAACTCTTTGGTGGCACCGTCCTCCATCAGGGTAAGATTGCCGAAATGGCAACGGGTGAAGGTAAGACCCTCGTCGCCACCCTGCCTGTGTTCCTCAACGCGCTGACGGGTAATGGCGTACACGTGGTTACCGTCAATGACTACCTCGCCAAGCGTGACTCCGAGTGGATGGGACCGCTTTATATGTTCCACGGCCTCTCGGTCGATTGCATCGACAAGCACCAACCCAACTCCGAGGCGCGTCGCAAGGCTTATCAAGCCGACATTACCTTCGGAACGAACAACGAGTTCGGTTTCGACTACCTGCGCGACAACATGGCCACTTCGCCTGAGGACCTCGTGCAACGCATGCACAACTACGCAATCGTCGACGAGGTCGACTCCGTGCTCATCGATGATGCCCGTACGCCGCTTATTATCAGTGGTCCTGTGCCCAAGGGCGACGACCAGATGTTCGAGGAATACCAGCCGCTCGTCGAGAAGCTCGTCGGCGTGCAGCGTCAGTTGGCCACGCAGTATCTGGCAGAGGCAAAGAAACTCATTGCCGAAGGTCAAGCCGAGGAGGACAAGGAGAAAACGGCTGCCGGCTTCCTCTCGCTCTTCCGTTCATACAAGGCGTTGCCTAAGAACAAACCGCTCATCAAATACCTCTCCGAGCCTGGCATCAAGAGCGGCATGCTTTCCACCGAAGAGATTTACATGGAGAACAACAACAAACGCATGCCCGAGGCTGTCGCACCTCTCTACTTCGTCATCGACGAGAAACTCAACAGCGCCGACCTCACCGACAAGGGTAATGCTTGGTTGGCAGGGCAGGTCAACGATGACGACCTGTTCATCCTGCCCGATATCGCCAGTCAGATGTCCGCTCTTGAGGGTGACAAATCGCTCACCGACGAGGAGCGCGTGCAGAAGAAGGACCAGATGTATACCGACTATGCCATCAAGAGTGAGCGCGTGCACACCATCCAGCAGCTCCTGAAGGCGTACGCCATGTTCAACCTCAATGAGGAATACATCATCGTCGATGGTGAGGTAAAGATTGTTGACGAGCAGACTGGTCGTGTCATGGAAGGTCGCCGTTGGAGCGATGGCCTCCACCAGGCTGTCGAGGCCAAGGAACACGTCAAGGTACAGGCTGCCACGCAGACTTTTGCCACCATCACCCTACAGAACTACTTCCGCATGTACCACAAGTTGGCAGGTATGACAGGTACTGCCGTCACCGAAGCTGGCGAGTTCTGGGATATCTACAAACTTGATGTCGTGGAGATTCCTACGAACCGTCCCGTCATCCGTAACGACCAGAACGACCGCGTCTACAAGACGCAGCGCGAGAAGTACAACGCCGTCATCGCCGAAGTCGAGAAGATGCGCAACAGCGGTCGTCCTACGCTCGTGGGTACCACCTCAGTTGAGATTTCCGAGCTCCTCTCGCGTATGCTCTCCTTGCGCAAGATTCCCCATCAAGTGCTGAACGCCAAACTCCACCAGAAGGAGGCCGATATCGTTGCACTCGCGGGTCAGTCGACCAACGGACTCGGTGCTGTCACCATCGCTACGAACATGGCAGGTCGTGGTACCGATATCAAGCTGTCGCCAGAGGTGCGCGAGGCTGGAGGTCTCGCCATCATTGGTACAGAGCGCCATGAGAGCCGTCGCGTCGACCGTCAGTTGCGTGGTCGTTCTGGACGTCAGGGCGACCCGGGTAGCTCTGTATTCTTCGTCTCGCTGGAGGACAAACTCATGCGTTTGTTCGCTTCCGAGCGCATCGCCAAGGTCATGGACCGCCTCGGTTTTGAGGATGGCGAGATGATTGAGCACCCTATGATCAACAACTCCATCGAGCGCGCGCAAAAGAAGGTCGAGGAGAACCACTTTGGTGTCCGTAAGCGCTTGCTCGAGTACGACGACGTGATGAACAAGCAGCGTACCGTTGTCTACGAGAAGCGCCGCCATGCCCTTATGGGTGAGCGCCTCGGCATGGACATCGCCGATATGCTCTACGACCGTGTCTGCAACATCATTGAGAACTGTGCCGACCACGAGCAGATGAAAGAACAGTTCATCAGTCTTTTCGCCATGGAAGTGCCCTTCAGTTCCGAAGACCTCATCAACATGCGTCGAGACGACCTCGAGGAGAAGGCTTATCAGGCTGTCCTCGAACGCTTCCAGCAGAAGACTAACCTCATTGCCTCCGAGGCCTACCGCGTGTTCAAACCCATCTTCGACGGTCCCAATGGACAGGAGTGGAAGGACCGTCCAGTCATGGTGCCCATCGTCGACGGTCGCCGCGTCTACAACATCGGTGGCGTCTCGCTTGAGCAGACTTGTAAGAGCGAAGGACGTGCCATCGTCACCGCGTTCGAGAAAGCGATCATGCTCCACGTCATCGACGAGGCTTGGAAGGAGAACCTCCGCGAGCTCGATGAACTGAAGCACTCCGTACAGAATGCCAGCTACGAGCAGAAGGACCCGCTCCTCATCTTCAAGCTTGAGAGTGTGCAGCTCTTCGATAAGATGGTCAATAAGATTAACAACCAGACTATCTCCATCCTCATGCGCGGACAGGTGCCCGAGCAGCAGGTGGAGGCTCCCGATGATGCCGCCCAGCGTCGTGCCGAGTACGAGGCACAGCGTCGCGCTCGTGCTGCTGCAGCCCAGCGTGCTCAGTATACAGCAGGCCGTGGCGGTGGAGCTCCTGGCACTACACCTGCACCCAACTACGGACGTCCCGAATATGCAGGTGGCGCTCCTGCCGATCTCAACGACCCCGCTCAGCAGGCAGCGGCCGCGCAAGATACTCGTGAGCGCCAGCCCCGTACGCCCTTCACCGCAGAGAAGGTGCCGGGTCGCAACGATCCCTGTCCCTGCGGCAGCGGCAAGAAATTCAAGAACTGTCACGGACGTAACCTTTAATTATACAATAAAGAAGGAGCTTGCGCTTACCCGCTAGCTCCTTCTTGCTTTCTATTCTCTTTTGCTATCTTTGACATTCATCTCCCTTTCCGCCGTTCATCTCCCTTTCCGCCGTTCATCTCCCTTTCCGCCGTTCTTCTCCCTTTCCGCCGTTCTTCTCCTCTCGCCCCTTTTCCTTCTGCTCTTATCCTTTCCTCTATTCTCCATTCCGCACTTTCCCTTTCCGTCGCCTTTTCCATTCCGCCCTCTTTTTTTTCAATCCCCTTCCCTTAACCCTTTATCCCTGCTCCATTTCCCATGAACAAGTTTTCCCTCGTCCTCTTTTCCTTTTTCTTTCTTCCGTTCTTCGCCTTTGCCTCCGTTTCCTCGCTGGCATCCCACTCACAGTCGACCACGGCAGTGGTGTCTGCGCTATTGGGCGCAGGTCCCTCTTCCTCCTCTTCCGCCACCGATGCCCCCTCCTTCTGGGCGCTGAACCCCGATGGCGCCATCACTTGGACCTTCGACGGCCGTGCTCACACCGACCACATTGAGATGTCAGGTCGCCGCGTCTCCGTTGTCCTGCGCTATGGCCTTGACGAGCAAGGACGTTTTAGCCTCAGCCGTGGCCTCGTCTGGCCTTTGCTCCGAACAAAACCCAACGACACCCACGGCAATGTCCAGCGCCAGCTCTCATGGAATCCTCTCGAGGCTGCCAACATACGCCGCTCGATGGTGGCTGTTCAAGAGCGCGTCAAGCGCTTCAGCCTCAAGGGATTGATGGAGGTGGAGAGCACGTCCAACGGCCTCCTCATCCGTCGCACCATAACGCCTTGTACCGAACTGCCTGCCATCGTCGAGCAGATTGTGCTGACGAACAGCACGAAGGGCGATATCTCCCTGCAGATTGACAAACTCGACATCACGCAGGTTGTGCCTGAGGCCTTCTGCATTGATGGCCCTCATGAGATTCGTCAGACCCTAAACGGAGCAGGCGTCTATCAACTCCACCCTGGCGACAGTGTCGAGTATGCCGTCCTGACAGGCGCATGGAAGCAAGGTCAGCCCACACCTGAGTGGGATGCACAGAAGGAAATCGACGCCCGTCGCGCTCTCGTCAACCAGTGGATGGACAACCTTGTCCTCGAGACTCCCGATGCCGTTCTCAATCGCATGTTCGCCTTCTCTAAGATTCGTTCTCAGGAGAGCATCTACGCCACCAAGGGCGGCCCGCTCCACGGACCTGGAGGCGAGGCGTACTATGCCGCCATCTGGGCCAACGACCAAGCTGAATATGCCAACCCCTTCTTCCCTTTCACGGGTTACGACTACGCTTCGGCATCAGCTCTCAACTCCTATCTCCTCTTTGCTCGTTACATGAACGATGAGTTCAAGCCTATTCCAAGTAGTATCATAGCTGAGGGCGATGGCTATTGGAATGGTGCTGGCGACCGTGGTGATGCGGCCATGATAGCCTATGGCGCAGCACGTTACGCTTTGGCACGCGGCTCGCGCGCTGAGGCCGAGCAGCTGTGGCCCCTCATTGAATGGTGCTTAGAGTATTGTCGCCGACAACTGAACGACCAGGGCGTTGTACGCTCCAACAGCGATGAGCTCGAAGGCCGCTTCCCTGCTGGCGAGGCCAACCTCTGCACATCGTCGCTCTACTACGATGCCCTCCGCTCGGCTGCCATGTTGGCGCGCGATTTGGGCAAAGGCTCACAGACGGCAAAACGCTACGACCAGCAAGCCCGCACATTGGAGCAAGCCATCGACAGCTATTTCCATGCTACCGTCGAGGGCTTCGACACCTATCGCTACTACGAGGGTAACGATGTCCTGCGCTCGTGGATCTGCATTCCCTTGACAATGGGCATCTTCACCCGTGCTCAAGGTACCCTCGATGCCCTCTATTCGCCACGACTGTGGACCAATGACGGCATGCTCACGCAAGCTGGTAGCACCACCTTCTGGGACCGTACCACACTCTATGCCCTGCGTGGCGCCCTCATGGCAGGCGACACCGAGCGAACCCTCTCGTTCCTGCAATACTACTCTCGTACGCGTCTGCTCGGCTCTCATGTCCCTTATGCCATCGAGGCTTGGCCTGAAGGCTCCCAACGTCACCTCTCAGCGGAGAGTGCCCTCTATGCCCGCATCATCACCGAAGGCTTGTTCGGTATCCGCCCTACGGGCTTGCGTTCGTTCTCCGTCACTCCCCGCCTGCCCGAAGGTTGGCCCTCAATGACCCTTCGACGTATTCACCTCGCAGGCGAATGCTTTGACCTCGAAGTGCTTCGCGATGCTCGAGGCCGCACCCTCGTCCGTGTCCTCCGCGAAGGGCGCAAACCTATCGAATGCCTTTGCAAGGGCTCTGTCTCTTTTGCTTTCTGATTCTCTTCGGCGGTGAGGGACACAGCTGCCGTATGCTGCTCCGATATCGACCTTTAAAGAAATGACGCAATAATGCGGAGTAAATTTCGACCAGTAGATAATGATGATTCAATAATCATTTCTGGCTGAAAATTAGGCGTATAGCTCATTTTGCAGGATAAAATAGAGAAGTTGGTATTCAATAGCTCAAATTGCAGGATGACTTTTTCCATGTTATAT
>CADCOX010000013.1 GCA_902803195.1 uncultured Bacteroidales bacterium | reverse complement strand
TTTCCATCCGAGACCACGCTCGAGGGCATACATAGGGCCGCCGAGCATAGTGCCGTCGCTGGTCTTGACGCGGTACTTGACAGCCAACAAACCCTCGGAGTACTTGGTGGCAATGCCCAAGACGCCTGTAATCCAACACCATAACACAGCTCCCGGTCCGCCCATGGCTACAGCTGTGGCTACGCCTACGATATTGCCCGTGCCGATAGTGGCTGCCAACGAGGTGGCAAGTGCTCCGAACTGGCTGACGTCGCCCTCGGCATTGGCATCACGACTGACCGAAAGGCGGATGGCATGCAGGATGCGGCGCTGAGGAAATCGCAGACGCACGGTGAGATAAAGGTGCGTACCCAGAAGCAACACGATCATCGGCCAGCCCCACAACTGCGAGGCGGCAGCGGCAATCAGGGTGTTCAGATCTTGAAAGGCCATGTCGAAGGGTTAACAAATAGCAGTATGTCGTGGTTATGCATCGGCAAAGACCTTGCCGTCCTCCAAGGTTACCTGAAGTGCAGTGTATTCGCTATGGAAATCATTTTTCAGGCGATCGAGGTAACGCCGACTCTCCCAGTGGCACATCGGCAGGTCGTGCAGCAGGTAGTTGCCGCAAGTCTCGGGCGTGGTGGCAGGGACCTCCGTTTGCGTGAGAATCCACTCCAGACACTGGATGGTCAGCTCGCGAAGATCCAGCACTGAGTAGTCGCCTGTCATCACAATGTACATTCCTGTCAGGCAGCCCATAGGACCGACATAAACGACATCTTCCTTCACGGATGAATTACGGAACCAAGTGGCCATCAAATGTTCTAAACTATGCATAGCTGCAGGGGCCACAGCAGGCTCGCAATTGGGCTCGGTGATGCGTAGGTCGAAGGTGGTGAAACCCTTGTCTTTTCTCGAGATGTAGATTCCCGGTTTCAGCCGGGTATGGTCGATGGTGAAACTCTGAATAACTTCCATATTCAAAACAGGTGTTCAATAATCATATTGCATGTACTTTGTGTATCGTCTATCCTTCAAAATGGAAGACAGAGAATTGTTCGGGTAAAGCGGTGAGGAACCGACGTGTGACCTCGAAGGAGCGGCTGGCCATCTCGTCCCAGAAGTTGAAGTATTGTTCGAGGTGATTGTCTGCGCCCGGGGTGTCGCTGAGGATGCGGAAACTGACGAAGGGTGTCTGTAGCAGGAAACAGGTCTGGGCAATAGCAGCGCTCTCCATGTCTACTGCCAATGCCTCGGGGAATAGTTGTTTGATGCGAGAGAGTTCTGTTTGATCGCTGATGAATTGATCGCCCGAGCAGATGAGACCGCTGCGGATGGTAGAGCGGAGTTGAGACGCTTCGGCTTGTTCGTTGGTCGGTAGATGGTTGAGGCTCATGGCCGTTTCCACCAGTTGCTCTTCAGCCCGGAAACGAGAGGGGAATCCCTGCACCTGCCCGTGCTCGGAACCAGGGATGACTACGTCGTGGTAGGTTGTTTGCGTGCTCACGACCACATCCATGACGTTGAGGCTCTCGTCGATGCCGCCGGCGCAACCCGTCGAGATGACGCAGTCGGGGGCGTAGCGACGGATGAGCATCGTTGCGCCTACGGCCGCATTAACCTTGCCAATACCACATTCCATCAAAATGAGCGTGTTGGCGCCCACGTTGCCTATCGTGAAGTAGAACGTCCCTTCGTGCTCTTTATGAGCATCGGTCAGCAGGTCGGTCAGCTGCTCATGCTCCTTCGTCATGGCTGAAATAACTCCAATCTTCATACGCTTTTTCCATTTTGTTGGGTTTGATGGCACAAAGGTAGACATTTTACACTGAAAGCCCAAGAAAAAGTGACAAAAATGAATGGAAAGAGCTGCAATGGCGTTTCCGCAAAGGTGCTAAATGGAGGGCTCGACTTGCTGAGAAGGTATATGAGGAGGGGAAAGTGACAAGTTAGGGGGCAAAAAGTAAGAGGCTTTAACGAAAAAAGCAAAAAAGAGGATGGCAGTTGCAGAATAATGATTATCTTTGCAGCGCCTTGAAGGACAAGAGCGTCTTTATGAGCTTGAAAGAAGAAAACGAGGCACCAATAGTTTTTATCCAAATAGTGATGACCATGACAGAATATATAGTACTCGCGCGCACGAACGGGACAACCAAGACAGGTGCTCCCTTTGCAACGTTGAAGGTGGCCAACCGTGAAGAGATTTTGAATGTAGCAGTTTGGGAGTTGGGCCCGCAGCAAGAACCAGTGGTAGGACGGATTGTCTCGTTCTATTCCTTGAAGGACAATCAAGGCAAGAAGTCGTGCAATGCAATGGACTTGAAAAATGGCCCGATGCCCGATCCGTCGCATCCTCTCTATGACTTGCTGCCACGTCCCATCGGTCGCGAAGTCTGGGATGCCACAATCGCTCATCTTTTGGGTTACTGCAGCGATGACAAACTGAAGGGCATCATCACGGAGTTTGGAGCTAAGCTGTACAAGCCCTACTCTGAGTACCCCGCAGCTACAACCGTCCATCATGCCTTCCCGGGAGGCCTACTGAATCACACCCATCAGATGTTGGCAATGCTCGATGGCCTTTATCCTGTGCTGCCCTATCCCGTGAAGATTGAGCGTTGCGTGTTGGCCATTCTATTCCACGATTATGGCAAGGTTTATGAGTACAATCGTGCCGGCGAGGGGCAGGAGGATATGTATCTGCTGGGGCACATCTACATAGGCGCACACAAACTACACACCGAGTTGGAGAAACAAGGTGTAGACGCTGAGGAGGTGAAACGCATTGTCCATTGTGTGTTGGCTCATCACGGGCGCCTCGAATTCGGTTCGCCTGTTCTGCCCTGCACACCAGAGGCTGAGCTCATCAGTCATCTTGATGATATCTCAGCCAAGACCGATCACATGGAGGGTACGGGCAATCTGGAGAAGTCCTTTGCCCTTGGCACGCATGTTGTGAAAGATTAGTCCAGGTGGAAGACCTCGCGGATGGGGATGGTGACGGGGCTGTTGTCGGGATTCGTCTCCATGATGTCTTTCATGTAGTCCCACCATCGTTGTGTAGTCTCGTCGGCCCCCATGTCCTGTGAACTCTGTTCGCCTTCGATCTCTTGATAGCCGAAGAGGATATTGGTCTCCCGATCCCAGTAGATGCTGTAATTGCTAACGCCCGCATCCTTAATGCCTTTTCGCAGCTCGGGCCAGAGTGCAGCATGACGGCGTTCGTACTCTTCCTCAAATCCAGGTTTGAGGAACATTTTAAAAGCAAATCTTCTCATCAGTTATTAGTTTTTTCGTTAAAAGAGTAGTAAATGATGTGCAAAAGTAGTGAAAAATCGTGGTAGAAAAATTTTAAAATGCCTTTTTTTTATTTAAAATGTCTTGAAAGGCCCCTATTCATTCCATTTTAAGGATAAAAACACCTCTTTTTGACAAATTGGTCCGTAAAACAAATGCGGTTCAATTTGAATGACTTACCTTTGCAGCGCAAGATGGGAGACTCCCCATTAAAGTTCTCCTTTTTCGCTTGTTACTGACATAAATTAATAGTATGCCCGAGAAACAAAACACTTCCACACAGGCTAGCGCACCCGTAGGTGCGGCTACAGCTCAAAACACCTATGTCCGTAAAGGGCGCGCTACGAAAATCGACCTGCGCGACTTCATGGAAAAAAATTACAGGTGTGATATGTCAATGAGTGAGTTTGCAAAAGCTTCGGGCCGTAGTCTTTCTACATTCAAGCGCGACTTCAAGCGGATGAGCGAACTCTCACCCGAGCGCTGGTTGACGGCTCGTCGGCTGCGTGCAGCCTATGATATGCTCGATCGTGGTCGTCGTGTCTCAGATGTCTGTTTCGACGTTGGCTTCAAGAACGTATCACATTTTTCTGCTATCTTCAAACGCAAGTTTGGGAAAACCCCAGGGGAAGTCAGAAAGAGTAAACCTGTCGATTAAGAAAACAAGGAATCCCGTCAGCGCGTCTGGCGGGATTCCTTGTCTATAGGGTGAAAGTTGTTTCTAGTCGTTGGCTAATCTTTGAGCATATAAACTACGGTGGCTACGACGCGTACGTTCTTTATCCAGGGCGTGTTCTGGTCGCGGCTCTCAATGGAGAACTGTCCCTGGTCGGCCGTGCGTATCTTGCCTAATTTGCTGCCTGAGTCTTCGGCAAAGCGTTCGGCTGTCTTGCGGGCATTCTTCGTGGCTTCGGCTATCATCTCGGGCTTAATCGTGTTGAGACCGGTGAACTCGTAGGTTACGACAGGTCCTTCATCGTACTCGTTGCCTACGATGGTAACGCCTTGTCGCATGAGTTCTGCCTGATGACTGACCAATTTGCGTACGAGGGCTACGTCTTTTGAGACGACGGTGATGACGCAGTTGGCTTTGTAGCGATAGCGCACGGTCTCGTTAGAATAGCTCATGTTGGCCTGTTGGTCGACGAGGGTAGGCGGTGCTACTGAGATCTCTGTCTCCTTGACGCCTCCTTTCTTGAGGAACTCGACGACGGCACGCGTGTTGGTCTCGATGCGCTCATAGAGCTCGGCTGGGTCGTTGCCCAACTCTTTGAACTTCAGAGGCCATGTAGCCTTGTCAGCTTCGACCTCTTTCTCAGACAAACCTTTAGCGGTGACGGTGCGGTCCATCTCCTTGAATTTGACGAACCCCTGACGGATGGCTCTTCCCCCGAGGAAGAGTCCGATGGCGATGAGCAGAGCCTCGCCCATGAAATGGAATTCAAATGATTTCATCGTGATAGATAGATTGAAGTGGGTTAACGATTGTGGTTCACGGGCGCAAATGTAGTCGAAAGTGGTTGGGCGGCCAAAGTATTTTCGACTTTTTCACATGTTTAACCTTTATTGAGATAGGATGGGGAGGTGGTGATGATGGTATTTCAGCGTTTCCGTATTTCGGTATTTCGGTATTTCGTTATCTCGTTATCTCGATATTTCCTTATTTTGTTATCTCGGCTTCTCGGTATCTCGACATTTCGAAAAGAAATAATGATATTCCTAGGCATGTTCTCACTCGGCAGGGAGGAAGAGCCATTGTTGCTCGTGGTGTTCGATGCGGGCGAGCCCGAATCGGATGAAACGTGCAAGGATGTCGATGGCCAGATGGCGCGGTGCGGCCGAGGCCGAAGCCTTCAACTCTCGCAGGAGTGCATTCAGCGTAAGCCCCTCTGGATGTTGGTTGAGAGCAAGGAGGAGTGCATGCTCCTCGGGCGTGTCGCCATAAGCCTCGCCACGCACT
>CADCOX010000012.1 GCA_902803195.1 uncultured Bacteroidales bacterium | reverse complement strand
CCTGACCCAGTGCGCCAGCGAGGCCCTCCAGGAGGGCAACAACGTCGACCTCGGCGACCTCGGCAAGATCACCACCGCCATCACCTCTGAGGGTGCCAGCGCAGGCGTCGACGACGACGGCAACGCGGTCACCGCCCTCCAGAACTTCACCTCGGCCAACATCATCGGCATCAACGTCAACTTCAAGCCAGGCGCCAAGCTCCAGCGCAAGCTCCGCGAGGCCACCTTCGAGCCCACCATCTCACGCAAGGCGCAGGCCGCTGCCCTCCGCGCCGAGAAGGAAGGCAAGAAGAACGCCGACTGGAATGACCCCGAAGACGGCGAGGGAGGAGGCAACCAGGAGCCCTAACCGACCAAGCCCTCAGCGCTCCGTCTAACCAGCGCCTTTTGACCACTGTTTTCCATGGAGTCGCCATGAACGGCACACTAGAGACCGGCAAGCCCAACGGCGTGTCGGTCTTTCGTTATACTCAACTTCTCGCGAGCTCAGTTTCGTTAGGTTTTTCAGGTTATTAGGTCGTTTCGCCACCTCATGACCTCTGTCGTTGAACATGTTATTAATGCGATCGGGATGCAATCCTGTGTCTCTACCTGCTCAGACGTCAGATTGTCGAGGCCAAAGCGCGTGATGATAGCATTTGGCTGACCATCGAGTAGGTGGGAATCGCTCATTCTCTAGCAAAATTGTTGCGAAGAAACATTTTTAGCGGTGAAAGAACGTTTTTTATTAGGAC
The DNA here is from genome assembly GCA_902803195.1 of uncultured Bacteroidales bacterium. Lineage (GTDB taxonomy): Bacteria > Bacteroidota > Bacteroidia > Bacteroidales > Bacteroidaceae > Physcousia. The sequence goes on along the minus strand of CADCOX010000012.1, from coordinate 3,634 downwards.
TTGTTGAACAATATTTGCTATATTTGCAGCGCTAAAGGCCCATGAACCGCAACTTATAAACTCAAACTAAATACAATTTTCTTATGAAACACATTCTTTCCGTATTGTCGCTCGTGGCCGCGCTATCGCTCGTAGGTGCTGCCGAAGCGAAGGCACAGAACGTGCAAGGCAAAGCTGTACGCGCCGAGCAGTTGGCGAATGACAATTGGCTGATGCACGTGACGCCGCAGGAGACGGCCAAGTATCTGCTTCTGCCCGTGGAGGACAAGGCTCCCGAGGCACACTTGAAACTGATTGTCGACGGGCAGCTGCGACGCAATATCGACGTCCGCATGGCCCTCCACAAAATCGACTACTACGTGCCCGTCCTGCTCGATGAGTTCCGCGGCCATCACCTCATGGTGCAGGCTCACATGAACATCGACCGCTCCAATCGTGGCGGCGTGGGTTCTGAGATTTGCTGGGCCAACATACGCCTCTCCGACACGTTCGACCAGACCAACCGCGAACGCTTCCGCCCGCTCTATCATCACACACCTGTCTACGGATGGATGAACGACCCCAACGGCATGTTCTACAAGGATGGAACGTGGCATCTCTTCTACCAATATAATCCTTATGGCTCCATGTGGGGCAACATGAACTGGCGTCACTCCACCTCGCGCGACCTGCTGACGTGGCAGGATCAGGGTGTAGCCCTCGCTCCTGATGCTTTTGGCGCCATCTTCTCGGGCTCCTGCGTAGTCGACGAGCGCAACACCGCCGGCTTTGGTGCTGGTGCCGTTATTGCCCTCTACACCTCGGCAGGCGACGTTCAGAGTCAGTCGTTGGCTTACTCGACCGACGGCGGTCGCACTTTCACCCCTTATGCCGGCAATCCTATCTTGACGGCCGATGTGATTGACTTCCGCGACCCCAACATGTTCTGGAACGATGACATCAACGCTTGGAACCTTATCCTGGCAGTAGGTCAGGAGATGCGCATCTACTCGTCGCCCAACCTGAAGGATTGGAAGGAGGAGAGCCGCTTCGGCCTCAGCTACGGCAATCACGATGGCGTGTGGGAGTGCCCCGATTTGTTCCCGCTCGCAGTGGATAAGTCATCTAAGACGAAATGGGTCTTGGTTTGCAACATCAACCCCGGTGGCCCCTTCGGCGGCAGCGCCACGCAGTACTTCGTTGGCGATTTCGATGGCCACAAGTTCACTTGCGACTCTGCTCCTCAAGTCACCAAATGGATGGACTGGGGTAAGGACCACTACGCCACCGTCTCGTTCTGGGGCGCTCCTCAGAATCGCCGCACCGTTATCGCTTGGATGTCCAACTGGCAGTATGCCAACGATGCCCCGACGATGCAATATCGCTCGGCCAACTCCATCGCCCGCGACCTGGGTTTGTTCCAGGATGGTGGCGAATACTACGTCAGCGTGAAACCCTCGCCCGAGATGCTTGCAGCACGCGGCAAGAAGGTCAGTCGCCCGACGGAGGCTTGCGAACTGGTAGTCGACCTGAAGGGCTCGGCCACTATCACCCTCGCCAACACGAAGGGCGAGCAGGTGGTGATGACCTACGACGACGATGCACGCACCTTCAGCATGGACCGCACGGCCAGCGGCGACGTCAGTTTCAGCGAAGCCTTCCCCTGCACCACCGTTGCTCCTACGCATGGGCGCATCAAGCAGTTGCGCATCTTCGTCGACCGTTGCTCCATCGAGGCCTTCGACGCCAACGGCCATGTGGCTATGACCAACCTGGTGTTCCCCAGCGAGCCTTACAACAGCGTGAAGGTCAAGGGCGGCAAGGCGACCGTCTATGAAATAAAGAAATGAAAAGTTTAAAATGAATAATTCAAACAGTTATGGCAAAGACAAGTAAACTCGCCATCATCCCCGTGATGCTCTGCTTCTTCTGCATGGGCTTCGTGGATCTTGTGGGCATCGCCTCCAACTACGTGAAAGAAGACCTCGCGCTGTCCGACAGCGTGGCCAACATCTTCCCCTCGTTGGTCTTCTTCTGGTTCCTCATCTTCAGCGTGCCCACGGGCATGTTGATGAACAAGATTGGTCGCAAGCAGACCGTACTGCTGTCGCTCCTCGTCACCGTCGTGTCGCTCGTACTGCCGTTGTTCGGCGAGTCGTTCGGCGTGATGCTCGTGGCCTTCTCCCTGCTTGGCATCGGTAATGCGCTGATGCAGACGTCGTTGAACCCGCTCGTCTCAACCGTCATGGGTGGCGGCAACCTCGCTTCGACGCTCACTTTCGGACAGTTTGTCAAGGCTATCGCTTCGTTCTCTGCTCCCTATCTGGCCATGTGGGGTGCCACACAACTCATCCCCGAGTTCGGATGGAACTGGCGTGTGCTCTTCGCCATCTTCCTCGTCGTAGGTGTCCTCTCCACGCTGTGGTTGTGGCTCACTCGCATCGATGAGCCCCCCATCGAGGGCAAACCCTCCACGTTTGTCGAGTGCTTCAAACTCCTCGGTACGCCCATCGTGCTGCTGTCGTTCCTCGGCATCATGTGCCACGTGGGTATCGACGTGGGCACCAACACCACCGCCCCGAAGATCCTGATGGAGCGCCTCGGTATGACCCTCAATGAAGCCGCCTTCGCCACTTCGCTCTACTTCATCTTCCGTACCATCGGTTGCCTGACGGGCTCCTTCTTCCTCCGTGTACTCAAGATGCGCACGTTCTTCATTATTTCGGTATGCATGATGGCTTTGTCGATGTGTGGCCTTTTCTTCGGTCAGGAGAAATGGGTGCTCTACGCAGCCATTGCCCTCGTGGGCTACGGCAACAGCAACGTCTTCTCGATGTGCTTCGCCACCGCTCTCGAATCGATGCCCGGCAAGCAGAACGAGGTCAGCGGACTCATGATTATGGGTCTCTTCGGCGGCACCGTGTTCCCGCTTCTCATGGGCTTCATGAGCGATGCCATGGGACAGGCTGGCGCTGTGCTGGTCATGGCCGTAGGTGTCATCTATCTGTTCACGTATATCAAACAACTTAAAACTGCATAAGACTATGAATCAGAAACGTTATGTCGTAGGCCTGGGCGAAGTCCTGTGGGACGTATTGCCCGAAGGCAAGAAGCTTGGTGGCGCACCTGCCAACTTCGCTTACCACGCTGGTCAGTTCCTCGGTATGGACAACACGATCGCAGTGAGTGCTCTCGGCGAGGACAAACTGGCCGACGAGACCATTGAAGCCCTGCGTGAGCATAACCTCAACGACCTGTTGCCCCGCGTGCCTTATCCCACCGGCACCGTTCAGGTGACCCTCGCTGAGGGCGGTATCCCCACTTATGATATCAAGGAGAACGTAGCCTGGGACAACATCCCCTTCGACGATGACATCGCAGCCATCGCACGTTCGTGCCGTGCCGTCTGCTTCGGCTCGCTTGCACAGCGCAACGTCGTCAGCCGCACCACCATCCAGAAGTTCCTCGATGCCACGCCCGACGATTGCCTCAAGATCTTCGACATCAACCTGCGCCAGCAGTTCTACACGAAGGAGATTATCCAGGAGAGCATCCGCCGCTGCAATATTTTGAAGATTAACGACGAAGAACTCGTGCTCATCGGTCGCATGTTTGGCTATCCTGGTCTCGACATCGAGAACAAGTGCTGGCTCAT
>CADCOX010000011.1 GCA_902803195.1 uncultured Bacteroidales bacterium | reverse complement strand
TAGCCTTCGATTGTGTGATCGTCGATAAAGCGCAACTGGCTTTGGATGATATCGTAGGAGCGACGTCCCGAGTAGTAAGCCTCGCCGCGATAGGTCCCGCGGTCGAGGTCGAGTACCACCGCCTGCGGTAGCCCCTCAGCAAAGGTGTAACGGTGAATGCCTGTGCGTACGGTAGCCGAGAGTTCTACGTTCACGCCACTCTCTTTCAGCAAGACCTGATAGTAGCCTGGGCATGCGCGCTCTTGGTCATGACTATAGTGCTGACTGAAATCAGCGGTCTTCAGTTGCTCGGGTGTGACCTCTGCTGCCACCGGCATTAGGCTCACGTCAATGAGGTCCGTACAACCAGTACCGCTCAGATGCGTGTGTGTGAAACCATAGATTTTGTCTTTGTTATAATCATAACCGCAGCAGGGATCCCAAGTGACCATCTGCTCCGTCTCAGGACTCAGCTGCACCATCCCTTGCGGGAGCGTAGCGCCTGGGAAAGTACTGCCACTCAGCGCGCCCGACTCATCAGTCTGCGTGCCGATGAAAGGATTGACATAAACGGTATAATCTGAAGAAGAAGAAGAAGAAGCCTCACCAACAGATGCCTCAGCCTCGCCCCCTCTCCAAGAAGAGAAAGAAAAAGCCTCACCCCCAACCCCTCTCCAAAGGGAGAGGGGAGTAGATACCTTTGCGAAGAGGGATAAAACGGGAATGAACAGGAGAAATGGAAATAATATCTTTTTCATAATCAAGTGATTTAACAGTTCCCTATCCTTTGATGGTATATACTCCCCTCTCTCTTGGAGAGGGGTCGGGGGTGAGGCTTTTCCCCTTGGAGAGGGGACGGGGGTGAGGCTTTTTGGGGGATTATGAGAATGCCACCGTCAAGCCAGCCATGACGATACTGACCATGGACATCAACTTGATAAGGATGTTCAACGAGGGTCCGCTGGTGTCCTTGAACGGGTCGCCAACGGTGTCACCCACAATGGTAGCCTTATGTGCAAAAGAGCCCTTGCCGCCGAAGTTGCCTTCCTCGACCATCTTCTTTGCGTTGTCCCAGGCACCTCCCGCGTTAGCCATAAACACAGCCAGCGTGAAACCGCCAGCCAAGCCGCCGACCAACAGACCGAGCACGCCTGCCACACCGAGGACGAGTCCCACAACGATGGGAATGGCGATGGCCAAGAGCGACGGGAAGATCATCTCGTGCTGGGCGGCACGCGTGGAGATTTCTACGCAGGAACCGTAGTCGGGCGTGGCCTTACCCTCGAGGATACCCTTAATCTCGCGGAACTGACGGCGCACCTCCTCAACCATCTTCTGGGCAGCACGACCTACGGCTTCCATCGTCAAACCGCAGAACAGGAAGGCTGCCATGGCACCGATGAAAGCGCCTACGAGTACGCGCGGGTTCATCAGCGTCACCTGGAAATAGTTCATGAAATCGGGGATGGTAGCCTGAGCAGCGTTGATGACCTCGCCCTTGAGGTTCGTCAGCGTAGCACCCGTGCGCTCCATTGCAATCTTTACTTCTTCGATATATGAAGCCAAGAGCGCCAGCGCGGTGAGGGCAGCCGAACCGATGGCGAAGCCCTTACCAGTGGCGGCGGTCGTGTTGCCGAGGGCGTCGAGGGCATCGGTACGATGACGCACCTCCTCGCCCAGCTCGCTCATCTCAGCGTTGCCGCCTGCGTTGTCGGCGATAGGCCCGTAGGCATCGGTGGCCAAAGTGATACCAAGGGTAGAGAGCATACCTACGGCGGCGATACCGATTCCGTACAAACCCTTGGACAGCGCTTCAGCAGACATCGCCATATCAAAGCCATTGGCGCACAAGTAGCTAAGCATGATCGCCACGCCGATGGTAACGACGGGGATGCAAGTCGAGATCATACCTGTGCCTATACCTTTGATAATAACGGTGGCAGAGCCCGTCAGACCAGCCTCAGAAATCTTCTGCGTCGGCTTGTACGAGTGACTAGTGTAGTATTCCGTAGCCTGTCCGATGATGACGCCTGCTGCCAGACCCGTGATGACCGAGAACGAGAGTCCGAGCCAGTTGTCGATGCCGAGCAGGTAGAGGATGGCGAAGGTTGCCACAGCGATGAGCAGAGCCGAGACATTCGTTCCCACGGAGAGCGAGCGTAGCAGGTCCTTCATCGTCGCACCCTCCTTGGTACGTACCAAGTAGATGCCAAAGATGCTGAGGAACACGCCGACGGCAGCGATGAGCATCGGCGCAATCACGGCTCGCATCTGCATCTCTCCGCTCATGGCGAAGGCCGTAGCGCCAAGGGCTGCCGTTGAGAGGATGGAGCCGCAGTAGCTCTCGTAGAGGTCGGCGCCCATGCCTGCCACGTCGCCGACATTGTCGCCTACATTATCGGCAATAGTGGCGGGATTACGCGGGTCGTCCTCGGGGATGTCGGCTTCGACCTTACCCACAATGTCAGCGCCCACATCGGCCGCCTTCGTGTAGATACCGCCGCCCACGCGCGCAAACAGGGCCTGTGTCGAAGCGCCCATGCCGAAGGTCAGCATCGTCGTCGTAATGGTGATCAAGGCAAAACTGTCGCCGTGATAGACAAACGAAAGGGCGAAGAACCAGCCTGCGATATCAAGCAATCCCAGACCCACGACGGTCAAACCCATCACAGCACCGGAGCGGAAGGCAATCTTCAGTCCTCCGTCCAGGCTCTTGCGGGCAGCGTTCGCTGTACGAGCACTGGCGTAGGTGGCCGTCTTCATACCAAAGAAGCCAGCCAAGCCCGAGAAGAAACCGCCTGTGAGGAACGCAAACGGCACCCACGGGTTCTGCCATTTCAGCACGTAGGCCATGAAGGCGAAGAGCACCGCCAACACCACAAAGACGATGGCGACAACCTTGTACTGTTGTTTGAGGTAAGCCATAGCGCCTCGGCGCACATGCTCTGCAATCTCACGCATACGAGGCGTGCCCTCGTCCGCCCCCATCATCGTGCGGAAGAAGTAATAAGCCATGCTCAGTGCCACGACGGATGCGATGGGCACGAGCCAGAAAACTGAAGGAATGTTCATATCGGTTAAAAGGTTTTGAGGTTAAAAATCTAGAGGTAATACTATCAAGTGTGACAGGCCACGCGATGAGAACGTGATGCCCTTATGTCAAGAGCGAAAATGTCGCCTAAACGTCCTTTTCGCCGACAAATTTAGTCATATTTCGTGAAGTGACCAATAAAAATGAGAAAATAATGCATCTGAGATGGAAAAAGGGATAGAGGATGAGAATAGAAAACCCTCACCATC
>CADCOX010000010.1 GCA_902803195.1 uncultured Bacteroidales bacterium | reverse complement strand
CCCTTTATTCTTAGGACACAAAGGCACAGAGAAGGTATCAACTCTGTGTCTCCGTGTCTAAAATGATTTGAACGAATTGTACGCTCGACCAAAGTCGTTTTTCAAGACTCTCTACACGCTCGCATTCAACACGAAGAGCGGCTTGAAGTCGAAACTGAGTGTTACGGCCAGAAAGACTATTCCACCTGAAGAATGAACGAGTAGTCCTCGAGCGGACACTTCAAGGATAGTTCCTTATGAACATCCATGAAGTTGTTATTCGCTTTTCGCCTTCTTGCCGCGCTTGGGTTCAGCGGCTTTGGCGAAGAAATGGGTCTGGTATTCCTTTGGCGTCTTGCCGTGGATGCGGTAGAAGGCGGCGTAGAACGACTGTCTGTTGGCGAATCCGGAAGCTGTAGCCACCTCGCCCATAGTGATGCCCTTGTTGCGTCGGTCGGTCATGATGGCGATAGCCTCGCGGATGCGGTAGCCATTGATGAGCTCCGTGTAGTTCTGCTGGAAGCGCAGGCTGACGGCTGCGCTGATGTAGCGTGTGTTCGTGCCTATCTCCTCGGCCAGCTTCTGAGCTGTGAACTTCGGGTCGCGGAATTTCTTCTCGACGATCATCTTCTTGAGGATTTGCTCGTAGATCTCGTCGATGACTTCGGGCTTAACCGCCATGCGATAGATGGCGGGCTTCTCCTGCTTTACTCTCAAATTGTACTTTGCCATGTTAATATTGTGTTTAGTTAGGGAATGATTTCAGTTTGTTGGTGTTTCCTCAGTTGTTCATCGAACTGTGCCATCTGCAGGAGCACTTTGCGACGCTGCTGCTCCAGTTCGGCGATTTGCTGCTCGATGGCCGCCTGTTCGCTGTCGCCGTTGCCAGCAATGGGCCTGAGTCCGTCGGCCTGCAGGGCGATGATCTGGGCGCGCAGGTTGTCCACGCGAGCTTGGGTGATAGCCATGTCCAGCAGGTTGGCTCTGATGCGCTGCCTGGCGTCGCTCCAGTCCTTGCCGTCGGCTAGCACGCGTTCTAGTTCGGCCACCTGGACGGGAGGGTTGTTGCTGTTGAAACGTTGCATCCACATGTCCAGTTCGCGTTTATCGTCGGCTAAACGGGTTTCCATCTGATGGGTGGCTTCGTCGATGTGCGCTTGCTGCGCTTCTAGTGAGAGCTTTCTGCGCTCGTACTCCGTGTACTCTGCCGTCTGTGCCTGCAGGCGCTCGCGTTGTTGCGTCAGTCGTTCGCGGGCCTCCTTGAAATGGCTCTTGCCGTCTCTGTCGGGGAGCAGCTTGGTCAGGGCGGTGAGCGCTTTGGCTTCGCGCTCCTTGCTCTTGGTGGCGATGTTCTCGCAGAGAGCGATGTCCGCTTGTGCCTGTTCGATGTTCTTACGCAGGAGTTCGATGGCCGTGTTCAGTGTCTGTGCTTCAACATCGTGGCGGTGTAGGTCGGCTTCCAGTTCATGCCATTGGTCCATCATGCTTTGTATCTGCAGTTTCAGTCCTTCGTGCGAGGCTTTCCAGCGGTTGAACCATTCGGGGATGGTGATCAGGTGTTCTAGTTCCTCGTAACGACGGCTGAAGTCCTGTGTGGCGCGAGTAAGCTCTTGGTTGAGGTTCTCAACGAGTCGCGCCATCACCTGACAAGCTGTGTTGACCTCGTTGAGCTGGATATCGAGGTCGGCTGCCAGCTGCTGTTTCTTCTGTATCTTGACACCGATGGACGAGATGGAGTCGAGGTGGAAGGTGAACGTGCTGAGTTCCTTCTCGGCGTTCTCAGCGTCGACCGATGTCTTCTCAATGAGCTGTCGCATCAGTGTTGAGCGAGCTTCACGGTTCGTGGCCGACGAACACTCGCGGAACGAGCGGTCGAGTTGCGCGAAGGTAACCCATTCGGTGGTGTCCTTCTCTTGTCGTTGTTGCAGTTGGTCCAGATTGCGCAGTTCCACCTGAAGACGGCTCTGCGAGGCGGTCAAGTCAGTCTGCATCTCCTGCAATGCCAGCTGCTTCGTATGCAGTTCGCCGCGCAGCGTCTCGCAGTCGGCTTTCAGGGACGAGATGAGTGCGTTCTGCTCTGAGATATATTCGCCCTGCCAAGGGTGGTGCGTGGCGCCGCAGACGGTACACGGCGTACCCTCGACGAGGTCGCCTCGGAGCTCGATGACGTTCTGGCTTTTCGAAAGGGTGAGGTGGTAATTGCGCTGTTCAAGTGCCTTCGACGTCTTGCGGACATCGTCGGTCAGCGTGTCTATGTTTTGGTTCAGGTGGTCGATGTGAAGTCGCAGCTGCGTGATCTCCTGATTCTTCTGGTCGATGAGGTCGTAACCGGCGGCGATGTTGCGCCATAGTGAGAGACCCGTCTCCAGCATCAGCCGTCGGCTGTGCAACTCGAGGGCGCGGCGCTGCAGGTTATAGCTGTCTTGACCGGCGATGCTGCGGCGGTGGGCATCGACTTCCTCCTCTTGCGTGTTGATGTCAGCATTGAGGTTCTGGCTCTCCGAGAACAGGCGTCCCAGCTGTTCGTTGCGCTCGTTCTGTCGGCGCATGGCTTGGTTCAGCTGCTGCGTGACACTCTCGCGGAAGTGCATCGACGTGTACAGTTCGTCCAGTTTGGCCTTGATGCCGCTGCCCTGCAGAATCATGTTTCGGTGGGCTTCGAGTGCCTGCTTGCGCAGCGACAGCGCTGCCGTCTCAGTGCGCACGCGATCTGCGCTAATATTGTTCTCGCGCAGCTCTTTCTGCAGCATCTCCAGCCGCTCGCGCAGCTGGGCCAGGTCCGTGGCGTTGGCGCTATATTCGGCGCTGGCGTCGTCGGCTTGCGCTTGCAGCCGTTCGCCCTCAGCCATGTCGATGGCTGCCTGTACGGCGGAGTTATGCGCCTCGGCGGTTTTGGCTTCCTCGAGCGTCAGCCGCTTCTCCGACTCTGTCAGGGCGCGCGCGGCATCGCTCAGCTCTGCGGCCAACTGCGTGTGCTGCTGCCTCGCATCAGCGATGTTGCCGTTCATGACGTAGATGCGTTGGAAACGTCCGTTGATGCTCTCGAACGCCTCGAAACGTTCCAACTGACGCTGCTCGCTCAGTAGCGCTGCCTGTTGCTTGTTGATCTCGTAGAGCTGCGAGCGCTGCTTCGTCAGCTCCGTGTTGACGTCGACAAACCGCTTCAGTTGTTGCTGCTGGTGGTGTAACCGCGCAATGGAACTCTCCAGATTGTCAAGTTTTGTCTGACAGAGGCGTCGTCCCTCGCGCACGCGTTGTAGCGTGGCATCGTCCAGTCGATGCTCCGTGAGGCGTTGACGCTGGACCTCGTTACGGATGGTTGTGCGCAGCCACGCCTTCGCATCTTCGGGCAGAGGTGTGTTGAAACGCTCCAGCCACCATTGGCGGATGGCTTCTTCGACAGTGAGAGAATTATCGTATTGAGATGTATTGGAGTCGGTCATTTGATGGGTTTAGTCCAAAAATCAGAGCAAAGTTAGTAATTTTTGAAATTAGCCCAAAGAAATTTCGCCACTTTTTTGGTTAAACTCTTTCTTTAGATTAAATTTGCCCTCGAAATAGAAAAAAATAACTATCTAACGATACTTTTTACTTTATGAAAAGACATTTCTACCACCTTCTGGCATGCGCTTTATTCGCCTTTGTCGGCGTGGCTGTCCATGCCCAACCCGTTGTAACCGTTGACGCAGCCCACCTGGGAGCTCCCGTCAGCCCTCGTCTGTATGGTATTTTCTTTGAAGAAATCAACCATGCTGGCGACGGTGGCCTCTATGCCGAACTCGTCCAGAACCGCTCCTTCGAGGATGATGACCAGCAGCCTGCCCACTGGAATGCTCTCGGCGGCGCACGCGCCGAGCTCACCACCAGCGGACTTCTTAACGACCGTCAGGCTCACGCCCTCCGCCTCGCCGTGCCTTCCGCCTTCGGTGGCGTACAGAACGAGGGCTACTGGGGTATGGCCTTCCGCCAGCAGACTACCTATACCTTTTCCGCATGGATCAAGGCCGATACCGCTTACAAAGGCGAGATGATTGTCGCGCTCAATGGACGCGACGGACGCAACCTCGGCCAGACCTCCGTGCCCCTCAAACTCAAGGCCGGCAAGTGGACCAAGGTAGAGGACGTCAAGATTCTCGCCACAGGCACCGACCCTGAGGGATGCATGACGCTTACCTTCGGCGCCCCCGGCACCTTCACCCTTGACGTCGTCAGTCTCTTCCCACCCACCTACAAAGGCCGTCCCAACGGCTGCCGCATCGACCTCGCCGAACTGCTCGAGGCCTTGCACCCCAAGTTCATGCGCTTCCCTGGCGGCTGCTATGTCGAGGGGCAGACCACGCAGCGCAACAACCTCCACAACCGCTTCGAGTGGAAGAATACCGTAGGCCCCATCGAACAGCGACCCGGTCACCTCAGTGTCAACTGGGGCTACAACATCACCGACGGCTTCGGCTATCACGAGATGCTGCAGCTCTCAGAGGACCTTGGCGCTGAGCCCCTCTTCGTCGTCAACGTAGGCATCGGTCACGGATGGCTACAGCCCTACGACCAGATTGAAGAATACATTCAGGAAGCTCTCGATGCCATCGAGTACGCCAATGGTGACGCTAAGACCACCAAATGGGGAGCCGAGCGCGCGAAGAACGGACACCCCGAGCCCTTCAACCTCCGCCTCCTCGAAGTGGGCAACGAGAACGCCAACTTCTATTTCGACAACAACCGCGACCAAAGCGACCACTACTTCGAGCGCTACATTCAGTTCTACAAGGCCATTAAGGCTAAGTACCCCGACGTACAGATCATCGGCAACGTCGAGTCGTGGGGCACCGATGAACCCTCATGGCGCTCCGAGCACCCTGTCGACATCCTCGACGAGCACTACTACCGCTCGCCCTCGTGGTTCGAGAACAACTTTACCAAGTATGACACTTATGACCGCAATGGTCCCAAAATCTATATTGGAGAATATGCTGTAACCCAAGGCTTTGGCATTAACGGCCACCTCACCGCTGCCCTCGGCGAAGCCGTCTACATGCAAGGTCTTGAACGTAACTCCGACATCGTCATCATGGGTTCTTATGCACCTATCTTCGTCAACGAGCACAACCCTGCTTGGCGTCCCGACATGATTCGCTTCAACGCTTCAGAAAGCTTCGGCACGCCATCCTATCAGGTGCAGAAACTAATGGCAAATAATATAGGTACGCGCATAGTCCCCGTCAGCGTCACAGCCAACATGCTCGCCGCTTCCATTGGTCACCACGTAGGCTTCTCCACTTGGGGCACCAAGGCCGAGTTCCGCAACCTTGAGGTCGTGGATAAGGACGGCAACGTCATCCTCAAGGACGATTTCGCTGCCGAGAACGACCATTGGCGGACCTTCGGAGGCGAGGCTGATGCTCGACGTCGCACTCAAAGCCAATGGGCGTTTGAAGGTGGTGTACTGAAGCAGCAGAATCAGCGCGCCGAGGGTTCCGTCATCCTCAACACCACCGTCCTGCCCGATGAATACACCGTCCGCGCTCAGGGTCGTCGCCTCGAGGGCAACGAGGGCTTCATCGTCGTTTTCGGAGCCGAGGACGGCCAGAACCTGCTGTGGTGGAATCTCGGCGGTTGGGGCAATGGTCAGCATGCCGTTGAGCATATGGCGGACGGCGGCAAGAACACCCTTGCAGCTGCACAAGGTCACCTCGAGGAGGGCCGCTGGTACAACGTGGAGATTCAGGTCAAGGGCACCTCTGCTCGCTGCCTCCTTGACGGCCAGCTCATTCACGAGATCACCCTGCCCGAGCGTCAGAGCCTCTATGCCAACGCCACCTTCGACGAGAAGACCAACGAGATGATTGTCAAGCTCGTCAACCCCACGCGCGAGCGTCAGACGACCAGAATTCACCTCAACGGCGCCACCGCCACCCAGGGCCGTGCCATCGTCCTGGCCTCTGCCAACGGCTCCGACGAGAACTCCATGCGCGCGCAGCTTAACGTCTCGCCCGAGGAATATCCCGTCCGTATCAGCGAGCCCTCAAGCACCATCGTCTACAACGTCCAACCCTTCTCGCTCACTATCCTGCGCCTGAAGACGAAGTAAAGACTTGATGAAATTGTCGAATTCCCTTTGTGGTGAGGGAAGTTTAAATACACATTGACGGGCTGAAATGTCAGCCCGTCAACTTTTT
>CADCOX010000009.1 GCA_902803195.1 uncultured Bacteroidales bacterium | reverse complement strand
AGGTATACGGAGGCTGTACTCACGACTGCTTGAGACTTGAGCTACGCCACCACCAATATTTGTTCGTATTCTGTATCATTCTGGGTGCAAAGGTATATGTTTTCTTTAATACAACCAACAAAAATTGCAAAATAATCACAAAACTAATAATAAAAAAGGTAAAAATGTCTCCATTTGAAAGAAAATACGTAACTTTGTGGCCGTTTAAATAAATCAAACTGTCAATGAATCTGTATTTACGCTATTTCAACGACGAATGCGTTGTTACCTCCATCGACGAGGCACTGGCCTTCATCAGTGGAATCGATGGTTTCGAGGTGACACCTGATTTCGAAGCTGATTTCCGCCAATACGTTGAGAGTCCACAGCCTTACCCTAAGAGATATAAGGTACGCTCGCGCGTGTACTTTATTGTCATCAAGACCATGGCAACAACGCTCGAGGAGTTCAAGGCCAACGGCAAGAATGCCGACGGAGTGGGGTTCATGCCCAAGACTCGTCAGACCATCAAGGAGCAGATCGTGCAACGACTCAACGACGAACTGCCAGGCTGGTACGAGGGTACAGTCAACTTCAAGCGCGTCATCTATATCCCCGAGACGGGCAAGTTCGACTATTGCGACACTACCTTCACCGCCCTCCTCAAGGCTCACAGCGGACAAGACTGCTACAATCGCATCGTCGACCACTTGCGCGCTCGACCCGACGTCGACCCACGCAGCCAGTTCCCTTCGGTCAAAGGGCGCAATTTCCAATACACTTATCTTGGTTTTAAACCATTATCTGAACTCAATGTCTAAACATTAACCAAAAGCCAATAAACAACTATGAAAATGAAGAAATTTTTCCTTGCCATTGGGCTTGCTGCTCTCTCGGCATCGGCCATGGCACAATACGAAGGTACTCAATGGTACGACCGCATCGGTACGGGTGAGGACAGCCTCCGCACTCGTCAGAACCTCAGCCTCTTCCAGACGGCTATCAACAGCAAGAACTGGACTGAAGCTTATGAGTCTTGGAAGCCCGTGTTCGAGAAGGCTCCCTTCTCTCAGATGGGTATCTACACCAACGGCGCTTACATGCTGGCTAAGCTCATTCTGGGCGAGCAGGATGCAGCTAAGAAGCAAGGCTACTTCAACGAACTGATGAACGTCTATGACACCCGCGTCAAGAACCTCGCAGGTCTGAACTCATTCACGAAGGTTGAACGCCGCGCTACCGAAGGCGACGTCATCGCCCGCAAGGCTTATGACTACGCTGCCTATGGACCCGCATGTGATCCCGCTTACACCCTCGACAAGGCCTACAACATGTTCAAGGATGGTATCAACAAGATCAACGAACAGGGCGGTCGCGAGGTTGGTGGTTTCGTGCTCGATGCCTTCTTCCGCGTAAGCTACGCCAAATATCAGGCTGACAACAATGGCTTCCGCGAAGAGTTCCTCCAGGACTACCTCGAGAGCAAGGACGTCTGCGACAAGATGCTCCAGCTGGCTAAGGAAGAAACTGACCCCGAGAAGGCTCAGAAGATTGTTTCCGAGTATGATACTCCTCTGAACACCATCGAAGGCCTCTTCGCTGAGTCCAAGGCTGCCGATCGCGACCAGATCATCGCTATCTTCACTCCGAAGATCGAGGCCAACAAGGACAACCTCGCTTACCTGAAGAGCGCACTGACCCTGATGGCTGCCAACGACTGCGACGATGCTCCTGTCTACTACAAAGCTGCTGAGTACGCTTTCAATATCGAGCCTTCTTATGAGTCGGCTATCGGTACCGCTCAGAAGTACGCTAAGGACGGCCAGACCGCCAAGAGCGTTGAGTACTACAACAAGGCTATCGAGCTCTGCCAGAGCGACGTCCAGAAGGGTAACATCGCCCTCCGTGTTGCTGCCGCTATGCGCAAGAGTGGTGACTTCAAGAGCGCTTACGCCTACCTCGACAAGGCTGCTCAGTTCAACCCCGACCTCGAGGGCAAGTGCTTTATGCAGCGCGCTAACATCGCCACCAAGGCTAAGAACTACGCCGAGGCCAAGGCTTACTGCGATAAGGCTGCTGCCGCCGACATCACACTCGCTGGTCAGGCACAGCGTCTGAAGAGCAACATCCAGACCGTCGAGCGCCACAATGCCGAGTACGCTGCCCAGAAGGCTGCCTACGACAAGCAGCAGGCTGAACTCAAGGCCGAAGAGGACTTCTGGAAGGCTGGTAAGAAGTAAGTTCAACTATTCCATTATCTCACATGAGGGTTATGTCATTCGGCATGACCCTCTTTTTGTTTCTCCTTCGATACAGCCCCTCATTCGCCTTTCCCCAAAGAACCGGCTTTGACGAATGAGCCGCTAGAGCCAGCACGTCCCTTCGTATCGTCTGCAGCGTAAATACGCTTAGGTTTGCACATATATACGTAGAAGCTCACACGTATATATGTAGAGGTGCACACGTATATATGTGGAGGCGCATGCGAATATATGTAAAAGGTGGACCACCATGGTGATCCACCTTAATCGTTTATTCGCTCAGCCAGTAGCGTCTATATGTTTAAGCCTATGCAACTATAGGTTCAGCATGAAGCTCCTATATGTGCAGGCCTCGGCTCCTATATGTGCAAACCTCGGCAACGGAATGTTAGTTGAGTTCTACCACGGGCTGGATTTCGCCCCATTCACTTTCTCCTTTCTTTGGCTTAACAGGTGTAAGGTCAGGCTGTACATCGTATAAGATCATGTGCTCCGCTACTGAAGGTCCATCAGTGGCTTCAAAATTACGCCCACCATTGATGTCAGTTCCATAGGGCGTAACCTTGTAGTACATGGTCTCGTTGGAAGACTTAAGCGCCCAATTGGTGGCGAAATGAAAGACGAGAGTGTAAACGCCCGTTTTCAGTTTATTGACGGGCACCCTCTTGGATAGCAACTGCTTACCATCAGGAGAATAGATTTTTACTTTTACACCCCATTTGGATAAGCGCGCCCCATTTCTGACTTCGACTTTTGTAATAAACTTGTATTCTCTTAGCGTCGATGGATCAACAGATGAAGGCCCAGAAGCTCCATCTTTTGTATCTATGTATCCATTGTTGTCATCGAGATATGTGAAGTCGAACTCATTGAGGGGGGCTCCGTATGTCTGAATGGTCTGTTTTGTGAAAAGCTTAGGATCGCCTATTTCACATGCTACATCTTCCTCGCAGATAATTTCGCTATCAATGTAGCCTGCATCGGCGTAGGAGCAAAGGACGGGTACAAAATGAACTTCTAAGATGTCATCGCTATCATAAAGACCTACGGACTTGAAATAATAGGTTTGATCGGCTTTGACAGGAGTTCCTCGGCCAAGCTCGTTCTCATTCGTGTCAACAAGCTTCATGTAGTGCCATCTTTTCTCTTTGACAGGTCCTAAGTACATACGCATTCCTGGGTAGTATGTTTTCCAACTGAGTAAGGCATTGACACCTTGAAGGTCTTTTAACTTATAATAAGTTTGAGCAAAGTAGCCACCATCCGATGTAAAGCATTTACCACTTGCAAAGTATATGACAGGCTCAAATTTAGTACTATAGTTGATGAGGTTCTTGGTCAGGAAAGTAGCAACCTGTTTGTCCCAAAGGTGTACACCCAGTGGTGCAACATGCAGCTGAATATCGCCATAGAAATCAGTATAGAACCGAAGTTTTCCATCAGTTTTCATGAATTGTGTTTCATCGCCTGTATTATCAACGATGTTCACATTTCCTTCACCTTCGAGGAATGCATCAATATTGGCTCCTACGGTGCAGCCGAAGGTTCCAGCTATTTCGATTCCCGCAGCAGCACGTGCAGATGCTCCAACTTTTATTTTTCCTTTTATGCCAAAGGAGTCGAAATGGAATTTTCCTTTTTCAATGATTTCATCTCTGATATTTGTTGATTTACCATCTTTCGCAATATAGCCCGTCCTTACCTTAGCCGTAGTGTATCCAACCGAAGCATTGACGCTTCCACCGATGGTGATTTCGGGCGTCAGACTTGCGGTAAGGATAAAAGCACAGGGCACAGGCCCAATCATGAATGGTAATCGAAATTCAGCTGTTCCAAATGATCGTTTCGAAGCATTCTTCGCTAAATCTTGCGGGCCGAGAAAGCCGCTTTTGTCTTCATTGATTTCAGATAGAGCTCCAACAAGATTGTATGTCCACTCTTTCTCTCGCTTGGCAATGGCATCGCGTGTGAGTTTGCTGCGGTCTGCCTTCTTGGAATACTCGTAGCCAGCTTCAACAGCTAATTTCCAATCAGACCAAGTGTCAGTCCATTGCTCTTCCTCTTTCCTTGATTTGTCACGCTTGGCATGGGCTCGAGTATAGTTTGTGCATTGCACATTTGCACCGACATAAAATTCACCACTAAACCTTGAATCTTTGCCCTCACGAGCCAACTGATCCTTAATAGCCCATATATAGCTTTTGATGAAGGTGGCAGACTGTCCTATACCTGTGATGAGTCCATCAATATCGCGCGTGTCAAAATAAAAGTCAAGCCATTTGTCTGTTGATACCTTGTCTCCATCGCCATCAGGTTCATCATCATCGGCTCGGGTCTTGCGGGCTTCCTTTGCTTTTTTTCGGGCATCATAAGTCCGCCAATCAAAGTATACGGAGTCATACACTTCGAAACCCATGCTGGCTAAAGTAGCACTATCAGCGCCAACAATATCGGGCGTTGTTACGAGCATGTCGATATCGTAGTCGAGTTCCTTATATACATCATCAATGGATGCCTTGGTACATTCAACCCTAAGCAGCCCGCCCTGCTTTTCAACAGCGATAACGCGGTGGTTCAGTCCATAATGCAGTTTGTGCGAGATGCCGGCAGCAAGCATAGACCCGACCTCGGGGCGGTACTTCTTGGGCAAGTCGGGGCTGAAATAGAGGATGGTGTCAGCCTCAACGCGCTCGAGATAGTCCTGCAAGTTATCGGTGACGTAAATGACGCCCTCATTGAACTGATAGGTAACAGTTCCTTCATTGCTCTCCAATGTAACAGGCTCGTCAAATCCCTGTTCTTCCTCGGGTATAGTGTATTCGTCCAGCGAGAGGGTGCAGCTGAACAAAGTGAGTAGCAGAGGGAGATAATAAAATGGTTGAAGTCGTTTCATGATAACGTCAATTATGGAGTTTTGCAGGAGGGAAATCGGATAGTGCTAAATGCCAGTTTGAAGGGTGAGGGGAATCAGAACTTGAGGTCGAAGAGATCGGATAGAGTGCCATGGGCCTCACCGTCGAACACGACACGTACGGGGCTAGTGAGCAGGATGTGGTTGCGACGGTCGTAGCAACGGAAGATGATGCGCTCGCGATAGAGCTCCGATGGACTCGAAGCTTCTTCATCATCGCCATAGTCTATCCAATCCTCATCGCTATCATCGTAACGAATCTCAGAGCCAACACGGAGGACTAAGTAGGTAATACCGTGAGATTGATGTACTTGTCCTATACCACGGCATTCTTCGCCATAGAAAGCAGCGATGGTCATATCGGGGGTGATGGGTTGTCCTTGGACAGTAGCCCGTGCGTAGATGACCGTCTCGTAAGGATATGAATCTGAGGTCAGTTCCCATCGGTCGATGACACGCACGGCACAGGTGTCGACTTGCGTGTAGTCGGTCACGGAAATGGCTACGGCATCAGTTACGCCTGTACCCAAGGCGACCAGCGTATCGGCCGTGACGAAGTCGGCGACTTGATTGTCCATAGAGAACCAGAAGATGCTATTGTTGCTCAGCGAATCGGGCGTGAAGACCGGATGTATGACGCATGAGTCGCCCACCATAAGTGTCACATCGTGGCGTTCCAACGTCATTGTCGTCGGGACGATAGCCTCTTCCATGTCGAAAAGTTCGGCGCAGGAGGTCAGCCCACTCATCAAGGCGATGATGAGTGAGCAATGGACAATGAATAATGATAGATGTTTGCGCATATATGTTGAGCCTTTATCGTTTATTTTGTAATCATTGCGTTCTCGAAGAATCAAGCTTCTGACTCTTGGTTGAGCCGTCCGTTCACGTCGGTCAAACCCAGAGGCGAGCCAACTCGAGAGTTCACTCGCTTTCACGCTATTCCTTAGCCGTGATGGTGATGGTGTTGGAGGGCGTGCTGGCCCGTCCGTCACGGAAACGTATCTTGACGTAATAGTCAGCCTTCTGGCCCGCACGTAGGAGTCCGTCGGCATATACGGGTTCATCGCGCTTGGCTGATGTGATGAACTTAAAGTCCTCATCGCCAGGTCCCTTGCGGTAGATGACATAGTAGAAGTCGGCATCTGTCGGCACTCCACCGGTCTCCCATGTGAGACGCGTCTCGCCCGTCTTGCCGTCATAGTTGCCAATAAGCTTCAGGTCGATATCGAGAATCTGCGGTCCCTTGAACAGGAACGATTGTTGCAGACTGAGGCCGCTCGAGACGCCCATCCTGCTACGTGACTCACAAGCATAATAGTAGCGGCGGTCCTGCACGTAAGGTGGACGGTCCACCATGAGGAAGCGGTGATCTGGCCCAAGAGAGTCGGCATCGACGATGGCGATGAGTGTCCATTGCTCTTCATCCTTCAGACGTCGCAGCACGCGGTGGGTCTTCACATTGGCTTCGGCCGAACCAACCCACCAAATGCGTATGCATTCATCATCCATGGCTATACTGTCGGCACGGCAGGGCTGAGGTTGCGAGAGGTCGGGAATCGGAACAGCTATGGGCTCAGATTGTTCGGAACTGTTGCCGCTGAAGTCCGTTGCCATCACTTTATAGTAGACAAACTTCTGATTGGCTCGAACTGAGATGGTGTCGACGAAGATGGAGTCGCTCAGGTCTCGGGGTGAGATGCGCCCAAAGACGTGGTCCAAAGAGTTGGCTTTCCAGATGGAATACTCTCTCACATCCTTGTCGGGCGACGGAGCCCAACGCAGCGTGACACGTCCTGTAGGCGACGGCAATGCCCGCAGGTTGGTAGGCGTGGCAGGCGGCTCGACGTCAGAGATGCGGATGAGCATAGGAACAGAGGTTGCCTTGTTGCCACTCTTGTCGTAAGCTGCGATAACGAGATGCCCGGTCTGCAAGCCCGTCACGTTGACAACACACGTCGTGTCGGTAGGCGCAAGCATTTGATTGGTTAGCGGAATCCACGTGTTCAATGACAGATTCTCATTGTAGTACATCGGCACATAACCAGCCAAGTCCGCTTCGAGTGAATCCTTACGCCAATGCAGTCGTGCAAAGACAGCCGAGTCGGGACGCTCTATCTCAATTAACGTAAGCACGGGAATGGACGGTGGCACAAGATCCGTCAGATCAACGCGGCGTACAGCCGACGGGGAGGTCTTCTGTCCGAAAGCATCATAGGCTCGAATACGGTACTCGTATATGCCCACATCCAAGTCCTCGTCGAGATAACGGTTGAAGTCGCCATACTGGGCCTCGTTGATCTGCGAGGGCAAGTAGGGCCGTTCGTTGAGCACGTGCCATTCGCCCTGCTCGTTGTCGCGACGCTCGATATCGAAGACGGTATACTTGTCGAAGGGCCAGAAGAGTTCTACTGCCTTCGGTGGACGAATGGAATCGATGAGCTGTGTCGAATAGCTCTCAGGTACAAACGCGGTGTTCTGAATGCCAAATACTACGCCATCATGAACCGGAAGCACGGAGTCGGGAATAAGAGGTCGGACAATATAGTCGTATTTAGCTCCGCGTTGGGCAGTACGGTCCACATACATCAGACCCATGGCTTGAGCCAAGTCGGGGCGTAACTCGGCAACAAGCATGCCCAGTCCATAGATAGTCTCCTGCTGCTCTTTCAGTTCAATGATAGCCCCCGGCGACCCAGGCTCTGCTTCAGTCTCGTTCATTCTCATCCCTCTGCCGAAGATAAATTGAACGGCCGCTCCTGCCAAAGAGTCTGTGGGACTGAAGCGTTCCTCGAACTCCTTGCGTTTGATGGGATGGATGCCTGTGGCCAACGTATCGATGCGATGGTCTTCATCAGTTCTGACGCGAATCACCTCATAGCCATAAGCATTGAGGAACTTCCATGACACATACTCATCAGGTGCCCATCGGACGACAACGCTATCGCCGTAAGCACGCGCCAGCACCTTCAGGGAGAACCAATGCCGATCAGGGACTTCATTGGTATGCTTTAAAGTGTCAGGCAAATCGACAGCAGTCTGAGCCTTCAGGGCCAGAGGGAAGAAGGCTCCAAGAGCCAAGTAGAATATAGAGAGGGTCCTTTTCATTATTGTAGATTTAAATGATAATCAAAGTCATCGTAGTCCTCGACATTAAACTTAAAGTCTTGGGGGGTGATGTCAGCTTTGATGTAAGTATTGTTGAGAACATCGTAGGCCGTTTCTTTAGTCGCACTGTTAATCTTGGTGTGGAAAGCATTTAGGCGATACGATTGGAACTTCAGTGTACTGATGCGCTCAGTCAACGACTTGGCTGTAGTGCGTTTGAACTCATTGATATATAAGTTATTATCCATTACGACTTGATGGGCGATGTCGGTGTTAAGGCGCCAACTAATCTCAGGCCTTTGGCTAATGACAACATCCCATCCTCCATTGGGATCTTTGCGACCTATCACAGATCCTTCCTCAACGGCTCCCTTAAGCAATTTATTGTTTGTAGAACCGGTGAACGGGAAACCGCTCTTAATACGATTTTCGATCGTATAATCAGCGTAGATCATAATGGCCACATTCAATCCCAAGAACGAAGCCTTATTGTTGATCGTTATCTGTTTGTACTGACCGGGAATGTATTTACTGAACTGGTCGTTTATCTCAATGAGTGTATTGCCGTATGGTTTATGAATATTACTATATACATTATCAATCTTCACATAACCACCTAAACGTGCTTTCTCGGAGAGGTCGTAGACAGCATTACGAACAGCGGCTGCCAGACGACAATCGGCATAAAGCATGTTCTGGATGGTGTAGTGGGCATCATTAATGGTCATGAAGTTGGTATTGCCTTCAGTCTTACCGCTGTCGCCATAGCGGTGGTCATTATCTTTACCTTCAGAAGTGTACTGATTAGGCATGAAGTAGTTACGCACCTGATTAAGGACATAACCATTGGGATAGCTCAAGAGATGACCGCCATCTGTATAGGTAGGACTATGATTGGTGCGGTAGTCTGTCATACCCAGAGTGATCTGGAGTCCTGGGAAGTCGCTGAATCCGACGGGAGGATAACCGCCAATCATGGCCCATTTGCTCCAGTAGCCCAATGCTAAATACGGATCTTTCATCCAATGTTGGCCTTGAACCAAATCGGCGTCAATGGTGTACTGGGAGGGAGTATCTTTCCATTCAACGTTAAGCAACTGATGACGAATCATCGGACCATAGACATTGCCTTTCACTGCATCGAAATACTTCTGGAAACTATCGTGTGTAGGAGTGGGGAAAATCTTCTCGTACAGGCATTCCGAGAAGTCCTTCAGATCCATATTACTACGAATCCTCTGCACAGCGAGACTGTCGTCGATGATGTCGTTCTCGAGTTCTCCAAGATAGGAGTTGAGGTAAGCATCCACGTTCAGCGAGCCATCCTCGGCGAAGTAGTTGTTCTCGTTGAAATCCTTGCCCATGGTGGCCTTGCTGTCATAGCCCTGTTGGGGCTTT
>CADCOX010000008.1 GCA_902803195.1 uncultured Bacteroidales bacterium | reverse complement strand
GATGGCACGAGGATGATGGTCGAGCGAGTCTGGTAGATGTATGGCTCAAACTTGGGGTCGTAGTAGAACGAGAGGGCGCCTTCCACGCCTTCTTCGATTTTGGCAAAGGTGTGGACGCTTGCGTCGGCCTTGCCGTCTACGATGCCGCCAATGTATTGGGCGATTTGTTGGGCTGTAAATTCCATTGTTTTGTCTGTGACTTTTTTTAGCGGGTGCAAAGGTAGTGCAAAATCGTGATAATTCCTAACTCGTAGCGTTCTTTTTGCGCGCGTATCGGTTATTTTAACGAATAAAAGGACGATTTAGGATATCTTGTCACTTTTGTCTGCTGTTCAGTAGAGCGCTTTCAGGCAATAGTGAGGTGAGCCGTTGGACATCGTTCGACGGACACGTCCGGCGCGCGCCTCGCTTGTGAGCCAGCGTCCGAGGTAGTTGAAACCCTTGTCGCTGTAGTCGTAGCCAGTTTGTTTCTTGATGGCTTTTGTAATGTCAGAAAGTTTCAGTTTTACGTTTCCTGCTTCACTCTCTGTCGCCAATTCAAACAAGTCGAGGAACCTGCTCACTTCGGGGCGCATGGCATTGTACGAGGCATTATATGTCTCGATCTCCCTGACCTCGTCTGCCGTGAAGTAATGACGCCTGCCTTGCTCAATCTCAGCGATTGCTTGGGCGTATATTAGTGAGTAGTAATAAGGCGCTTGTGTATTGATGAGTGCTCCATCGCGGATGTCGGCTACGATGAAACGCCGCGATCCCGATGGGTCGCTCAACACGTCGGCCATGTTGGTGGTAGCGATGAACGATGCATAGCGAGGCATGTTTTGTGTGACGCTGCTGTAGGGACGTCGTCCTTTGACGCTACTCTTTTGGATGAGGTTCTTTAGGAACCCTTGTTGGACTTTTTCGCTAATTTGGTTGAACTCGTCGAGGCAGATGAGCAATGAGTTCGACAGCAGTCGTTCGGCATCCTGTTTGCTGCTGAAGTC
This sequence comes from uncultured Bacteroidales bacterium, assembly GCA_902803195.1. Lineage (GTDB taxonomy): Bacteria > Bacteroidota > Bacteroidia > Bacteroidales > Bacteroidaceae > Physcousia. The sequence continues at coordinate 2,799 of CADCOX010000008.1, read as the reverse complement.
AATGAGTTCGCGATAGCCGACTTCGCGCAATTCGGGTGGCAGGATGAGTTGCCCGAAAGTGCTCTTGCCGCAGCCTTGCTGGCCTATCAGAAGAGGTACGACCGAGTTGCCGTATATGGTATCCCAGCCATCCCACTGAGCCACCATCCCAAGGAACCAGGTGTGGAACCACTCGCGCCAATGGGAGTTGCGGCAGGGTACGCGGTCGGCCAGTGCCCCTATGTAGTCGGTTTGTCCGTCCCACTCTCCTTTGATGCTACGAAGGTAGGCGCGGGCTACATGATAGTCGCGAACGCGAGTCGAACCCAAGTAACGCCTCATGTCGCGATCGAAGACATCGAGTCCGCTCTCGTGACACTCCTGGATCATCGTGTTCATCATGCGGGTATCGAGGGGTTGAAAGACAAACGAACCGGCATCGTTGCGACGCCATTCGACGCCATTCGTCAACACGTTGAAACGCAGGTCGTAACGCGAGGCGATGAAGTCTTGCAGGCGGAATGACAGTTCTTGCATCAGGTGGCTGCGATTGCGCCCCGCTTGCTGACTGTTTTCGAGGTAGGCACTCTCGATGATGGCTCGTTGTGCATCGTTGCCCAACTCCCGCCAGCGTGGGTGCAGACGGGCTTGACGAACACAATCTTCCTGAGGTATGCCCAAGCGTAGGGCCTCGATTGCGACAGCTTCGAGTTCGGTGCTTAGAGCCTCATTGTCAAGCTTCTGGCTAGCCGGTTCTGATTCTCCTTGTTCAAATGCTGTTGCGAAAGCGAGGGCAAAGCGACGTCGCCAGAGGCTGTTGTTCTCGACCGATGGCTGACTGCTCTGTGGACCATACTCTTTGGAATCTATGTCGGCGGTACTTCCCGCATTGCTTACGAGGCTGCGGCTGACCTTCACCATGGCAGCATGACTGTCGAAGTGGGCTGTAGCATCTGCGCTCCAACGGAAGGTGTCGGTTGGCTGTGCGCTCTTAGCCTTCAGGGTTGTTCCTAAGACGCTGGCGTAGACGGCTGAACAGGTGCTGTAGAGCTGCTGGTGGAATCTAATGATGGCTGCATTCTCGGTAGGGAGCGTGCCGTCTTCGAAGGAGCCGCGTACGAGGATCTTCAGCGAGCGACCACTCGAGCCCACGGCAGCCAATAGGGTGGTGGGCCACGTAGCGGCCTTCGCCCTCAGGTCTTCTGCTTCCTCTGTGCCTGAGAGGTTGCTGATTTCCAGGAGCACAACGCCCGTGTAGTCGATGGTCTGCGTGCCGTTGCGCCGCCTCCGCACGACTTGTCCGGGGCAAATGAGCGGGAGCTGATCTTTCAATTTCGGACGCAAGAACGGTGGAAGGTCTTTCAGTTCTTGTCTGAAGGCTTCCACCGTTCGTCTCCTCTTTTCATCAGTCTGGAAGCGATTGATCAATTCTTCCAGTTCCAAGATGCTGGTCCTAATTCTATTACTCCTTATCGTCTTTATGTATAGGGTGCTTTGCATATTCTCGTGCTTTGCATATTCTCGTGCTTTGCAACTTGTTCTGCTTTGGGCTTCTCGGGTTGGCCGCTTTTCTGTGTTGCTGCATTCCAGCTTTGAAGTGTTCAAGCTTGCTGCATTCCAGCTTTGAAGTGCCTCAGGCTTGTTGCATTCCTGCTTTGCCTCTTCTTCGCTTTTGCTGTTTCAGGCTGTTTTGATTTTTTGTGTCTCCGCAGCCTGCAACCGGCGGCTTTTTGGATTTCGAGAAGTGCTGATTGGGTGCCAAACATCTCGTTTGACGTGGCAAAGGTAGACAATCTTTTTAATTCGTGCAAATTTTTGAGTAACTTTTTTGAGATTTCTTTCAAATTTTGTGCATTTCTTTGGATATGCCTCTATTTTTTTGATGATATATTATTATTTATCTACCTAATCATCCTTTTGTGTTACAATAAATTAACCTGATTTTGTAGAGATATAGATATAATTTTCAATTTTTCTAATATTTAATTTCAAAAACGTCCTTTTTGGAGCGCTGAACCTCTCTCCACACTCCGCTGAACTTAAGCTCAGCCCGCTGAATCTATGTTCATTGCTCGCTGAACTTATGTTCACCGCCCGATCAACCTATGTTAATGAGCCTTTTCACCTAAGTCTTTTGCATGTTCACCTATTAGCCCAGCAATTTCAACTTCCCCTCCAATAGCTATATAGATAGGTACCCTCATGCCTGAGCGTATATACGTGAAGGCCTGAGCGAACGTTCGCTCAAGGCTTAGCGTATATACGTAAAGGGTGATGCGTCCTAATGTGTAAAGCGTAATGCCGGCACTCGTAAACGTTATAAAAAAGAGCTGCGCCACTTGTCGTGACACAACTCAGAGTGGAATGCTGGTAGGATGATTGTGCTCGGGTCCTGTTTAAACATTAGATTAAGAAAGAGTTATATGATAACAATTAATGTACACCATGGTGTACACCGCTTGGTGTACATCCTTTATATGTTACAATCTGCTATTGCCTCACTCGGGATGTCATGCGAATAAACTTTCAATCGGCAAACGGAACTTAATGGCAAAATGTTCAAAAGTTGTTTGCGAAAAGTAAAAAGATCAACCCCGCACATGCCTGACTATGACTGTGCGGGGCTGATAATAATCTACCATCTCCTAACACTCCGCATGATTCACAACCCTCCAGGCCTTTGCAGTAGCGGCTTTCGGGATGTCGGAGTGTTTTGCAACTGTTATTTTTCCCTTGCAGCCCGCTCGAGGAGGAACTGCGGCACTTTCTTCAGATTCGTGTCGAGTCCTACGCAAAGGAAGCTCTGCTTAAGCAGGATAT
>CADCOX010000007.1 GCA_902803195.1 uncultured Bacteroidales bacterium | reverse complement strand
CTTGATTTCGGTCTTGGCGCTGGTGGCAGAAGCAGCACAACCCTCTATGATATTCTGCTTGCCAGAACGTGCCGCCTGCACCATCTGGTCAATGGTGCGGTCGCCCTTCTGCAAGTACTGATGGCAGAAGTAGAAGGTCATCTCATAGATGACTTCCGACTTCTGATAAGACAACAGCTTGCGATAATTGCCTGAGGGCCTGATTAACTTTTCTGGCATGGTCATGTGATTTTAAATTGTTAAACTTGGGGTTAAGGACTTTAAGGACTTTAAGGTCCTTAAGGTCTTTAAGGTCGTTTGACTTCGAATCCTATTGTCTTTAGCTGTTTCCTGATCTCCTCCTCCAGGCGGTGGCTCTCGGCGAAGAGGCCGCTGAGTTCGGAGGTGATGCCATATTGTCTCTTCAAAACCGATGGAGGTCGTATTCGTCTGTTTCTTTGCCATACCTTCGATGTATATTTTTGCGCCACAAAGATACACATTTTTTCCTTTTGCACATAAAAAAGCAGGTTATTTTCATAACCTGCCTTGAAAATGATTTGTTTTGCGCTCTCTGAGCGACCCTGATGGCGGCTGCTTCGCTGACCTTTAGTAGGATAATCGCGGAAAGGAACAGAAAGATGTGAGAAGAGGGTCTTTGCATGGAAGATGAGAGTGCTGGTGAATGAGTTTGGGAGTGGGGAATTTGGGCGAACTAAGTGTAAACGCCTGATGTCCAAAGGATAGTATGTAATCGATTGATATTGAAAGGTATGTAAAAAAAAGAGCCTTGGAAGAGCTTTCATCGTTTCTCAGATTTGGTAATTCCAAGAAAAAGCAGTACCTTTGTAACATGTTTCGGATGTAGGCAAGCGAGCCGCTCCGGCACAATAATCTTATTCATTAACCCTTAAATTTCTATTATCATGGAAAGAACGATTTTCCTTCCCCCCGAAGAGGACACGAACGTGTCGGGGGTGCTCCTGACGGAGCAGTTCCTCAGCGAGAATTATGCGTTCCAAAAGAACGTGATCAGTAACAAACTGGAAGTGCTTGAGCGCGGCAAGGAGGGTGCAACCTTCCAGCCCCTGACGGCCGAAGTAGAGAACAGCATCATCGTCCGAGCCCGCAAGGAGCTCGATGGGGTGAAGGCCTTGAAGACGCTGCTCACGGAACAGATCCACAGCAATGATGTCGCGTTGTTCGACCCCGTCGAACACTGGTTGCACGGCATCCCTGCATGGGATGGTCGCGACCGCGTGGCGGAGTTGTTCAGCCGCCTGCCCGGCATCTCGGCCGAACAGGTCTATTGGCTGTCCATCTGGTTCCGCTCGGCGGTGGCTCACTGGCTGAAGCTGGATGATGTTCACGGCAACGAGAGCGTTCCCACGCTCATCGGCGACCAGGGATGTGGCAAGACCGTCTTCTGGCGTCGACTGCTGCCCGACCATCTGCGCGAGTATTTCCTCGACCACCTGAACCTGGGCAATCGCTTCGACCGCGACATGGCGTTCACGAACAATTTGCTTGTGGTGCTCGACGAGTTGGATCAGATCAAGGCCGGGCAGCAGGCCGCCTTGAAGCAGTCGCTCTCGAAGAACACCGTGAACGGACGTCCTATCTTCGGACGCGCACAGACGGACCGCCATCGCTATGCCTCCTTCATGGCCACGACCAACAACCCTCGTCCGCTGAACGACCCCACGGGCTCGCGCCGCTTCATCTGCGTGCGCATCCCCAACGGCACGCTCATCGACAACGAGTTGCCCATCGACTACGAGCAGTTGTATGCGCAGCTCGTGGACGAGGTGGAACAGCGCCGGCTACGCTGGTGGTTCACGGCCAGTGAGACAGAAGCTATTCAGGAGGCCAACCTCCCTTATCAGCATGTGTACAGCATGGCTGAGATGGTGAGTGTGTGTTTCCGCCATCCTCGCCTCGGCGAGAAGGTGGAGCCCATGACCATCGGACAAATCATGGAGACCATGCAGGAGCTGTACCCGGAACTGGATATGGCTCCCAAGATGAAGGCTCTGGTGGGCGCCACGATGAAGCGTCTTGGCTTCGAGCAACGCCGCCGCAGCGAAGGCAACTGCTATGTAGCAGCGCCCCGTCAAGTGGGATGAAGCCAGAAGGGAGTGGAAGCAAAGTGGAGGCTACGCGAATAGCCTCCACTTTTTTATTTTACTTATAAACAATTAGTTAAGCTACATTATTGGCCAAATAGTGGAAGTAAGGCCTAAATGCCGTCAACCAAAATCTGTACACCTCAAATTTTCGGGAATCCCTCGGGCAGGAAGGGGGTGATATCCTTGCCGAAATGGGCAAGTTCGCGGACGACGGAGCTGGAGATAGCGGCAAGCTCGGGGTCGGCGAAGAGGATGACGGTCTCGATGCCCGCGAGCTGGCGGTTGACATCGGCCATGCTCAACTCGTACTCGTAGTCCTTGACGGAACGGAGTCCACGCAGAATGGCCGAGGCACCTATGCTGGCTGCGAAGTCGACCGTCAGCCCCGAGTAGCTCTCCACACGCACGCGCGCATCTTCCTTATAAAAATCCTTCAACGCACGCACGCGCTCGTCGGCAGGAATCCACCCAGGTTTCTGCGGATTGACACCGACAGCGATGACGACCTCGTCGAACAGCGCGAGGGCGCGCTCCACGAGATTGGCATGCCCCCGCGTGAAGGGGTCGAAGGAGCCGGGGAAGAGGAGGGTAGAAGACCCACCCCCCTGCCCCTCCCTTGTAGGGAGGGGAGTAGTATGCGTTTGAGAGGATGGGGAAGACCCACCCCCCTGCCCCTCCCTTGTAGGGAGGGGAGTAGTATGCGATTGAGAGGATGTGGTGGACCCACCCCCCTGCCCCTCCCTTGTAGGGAGGGGAGTAGTATGTAATTGAGAGGATGTTGGTTTGTTCATTGAAAAGGGATTTTGTTATTGAGAGGGTGGGCCTTGGGGCGGGGCTGGGTCTTTCCCTAAATCTCCTTATACTCCCTCTCCTCCTCCACTTCGTCCTCGGGACGGTCCTCCTCGATGACGAGGTTGTCGATGATGAAGTTCTGACGCTCCATCGTGTTCTTGCCCATATAGTACTCGAGGAGTTCAGCCACTTGGTCGGACTTATGGAGCGATACTTGCTCGAGACGGATGTCAGGTCCTATGAAGCCACGGAACTCATCGGGTGATATCTCGCCAAGACCTTTGAAGCGCGTGATCTCGGGTTCCGGGCCCAGGGCTTCGATGTTCTGCAGGCGCTCCTCGTCGCTGTAGCAGTAGCGCGTGATGAAATCGCCTTTGGTATCGGCTTCGCCGATGGCCTCGAGGCGTGCTCGGGAGAGTTTCTTGCGACGCTGACGGACGCGGAAAAGCGGTGTCTGCAGGATGTAGACGTGCCCCTTCTTGATCAGTTCGGGGAAGAACTGGAGGAAGAAGGTAATCATCAGCAGGCGTATGTGCATCCCGTCGACATCGGCATCAGTGGCCACAATGACCTTGTTGTAGCGCAGCCCGTCGAGGCCGTCCTCGATGTTGAGGGCTGCCTGCAGGAGGTTGAACTCCTCGTTCTCGTAGACCACCTTCTTTGTGAGGCCGTAGCAGTTGAGGGGCTTGCCACGCAGGCTGAAGACAGCTTGCGTGAGGACGTCGCGGCTCTTGGTGATGCTGCCGCTGGCGGAGTCGCCCTCGGTGATGAAGATGCAGGAGTCCTCCTGGCGGTCGCCCTTGGGGTCGTTGAAGTGGATGCGGCAGTCGCGTAGCTTGCGGTTGTGGAGGTTGGCTTTCTTCGAACGTTCGCGCGCCAACTTGGCCACGCCTGCCATGGCCTTGCGTTCGCGCTCGCTCTCGCCGACCTTCTGCAGGATGATTTCAGCCACCTCGGGCGTGCGCCGTAGGTAGTTGTCGACCTGCTGCTTGACGAAGTCGCCTATGAACTTGTCGATGGAGATGCCGCCGCCGTTGGGTTCGGTGGAGAGGGAGCCCAACTTGATCTTCGTCTGACTCTCGAAGAGCGGCTCCTGGATGTCGATGCTGATGGCGGCGACGATGCCGTTGCGGATGTCGGAGTAGTCGAAGTTCTTGCCCGAGAAGTCCTTGATGGTCTCGGCGATATACTTCTTGAAGGCGCTCTGGTGGGTGCCGCCCTGCGTCGTATGCTGCCCGTTGACGAAGCTATGGTACTCCTCGCCATACTGCCCATTGGTGTGGGTGAACGCAATCTCGATGTCCTCGCCCTTGAGGTGGACGATGGGATAGAGGGGCTGCGTGGTCATGGTGTCGGACAGCAGGTCCTCGAGTCCGTTGCGGGAGAGGATGCGGTGTCCGTTGAACATGATGGTGAGCCCGGTATTGAGATAGGTATAGTTGCGCAGGAGCGTCTCGACGAACTCATTCTGGAAGCGGTAGTTCTTGAAGAGGGAGTTGTCGGGTTCGAAATAGATGAGGGTTCCGTTCTCCTCGCCTCCCACAAACCCTTCGGGCGCAGCGCTGGCGGCACCACTGGCAGGCGTGCCTTCGTCGGCGACCAAGAGGCCTTTCTCGAACGAGGCGCGGCGCGTCTCGCCGTCGCGGAAACTCTGTGCGACGAAACGCGAGCTGAGCGCATTGACAGCCTTGAGGCCCACGCCGTTGAGGCCTACGCTCTTCTTGAAAGCCTTCGAGTCGTACTTGCCGCCCGTGTTGAGCATGGACACCGCCTCGATGAGCTTGCCAAGGGGGATGCCGCGACCGAAGTCGCGCACCCTGACGCGCAGGTTGTCCTCGATGTCCACCTCGATGCGCTTGCCGGCGTTCATCTTGAACTCGTCGATGGAGTTGTCGATGACCTCCTTCAGCAGCACATAGATGCCATCCTCGGCATGCGTGCCATCGCCCAACTTGCCGATGTACATACCCGGACGAGTACGCACATGCTCCATATCGGAGAGGTGGCGTATATTCTCGTCGTCGTAAATAGGAGTCTGTATGTTATCTAATTCTTCTGCCACGGAGCGTTAAGATTTCAAATCCTCTAAGTTCAAATATCAAATCGGCAAATGCCAAATGGTAAGTAGTAAATGGTAGATGGTAAATGATCAGATGCAATCAGAGGTTTTTCCTCCAGCAACGACGGCGCTTGTGGATGGAGCAGTCGAGGTGGGACCACTGCGTCTGGCTCTTCTCGTTCTCCTCCAGTTGTACGTGGGTTTCAGCCCAGACGAAGCCCATCTTCTGCGCCACCGGGATGATCTCGGCGAAGAGGAGGGCGTTGACTCCTTTGTTCTGATACTCAGGCAGTACGCCGATGAGCAGCATGTCCAGCACGGGCGCGGGCTTGAAGTAGACCGCCTTGAGCAGATGCCACCAGCCGAAGGGGAACAGCTTGCCATGAGCCTTCTGCAGCGCGTAGGAGAGAGAACCCATCGTGATGCCGACGGCTATAGGTTCGTTCTGCTCGTTCTCGACGACAGCCAACAGGCGCAGGTCCAGGAAGGGGAGGTACGTCTTGGCATACTGGTCGATCTGCCGCTCGTTCATCTGGCTGTAGCCATAGAGGTCGGCATAAGCGCGGTTGATGACGTTGAAGATCTTGTGGATGTACTCGCCGCCGTCGGCCGCCAGGATCTCCTTGTGAGTCTTGAAGCGGCGCATGTGGAGGTTGTAGCGGCGGGCGCTCATGTCGGCCACGCGCATGTACTTGCCGGCATCGGCCTGCGCTTCGGTCGTGGGCACCATGACCTTCCGCTCTACCCAGTCGACTTCCTTCTCGAAGCCGAGACGCACCATGTGCTCGGGGTAATAAGGATAGTTGTAGATGGTGCTCATCGTTCCGAGCTGGTCGAAGCCGTCGGTGAGCATACCCTCGGGGTCCATGTCGGTGAAACCGAGCGGCCCCACGATCTTCTTCATGCCGCGTTCGCGCCCCCACTGCTCCACGGTGCTGATGAGCGCGTCGACCACCTCGGCATCGTCGATAAAATCAATCCAGCCGAAGCGGACGTTGCGCGTGCTCCACGTCTTGTTGGCCTTGTGGTTGATGATGGCCGCCACGCGGCCCACGACTTCTTTGTCGCGATAGGCCAAGAAGAGATCGCACTCGCAGAACTCGAAAGCGGCGTTCTTCTTGCGGTCGAACGTGTCCATCATGTCCTCGAGGAAATCGGGGACGGCATAGGGGTTGCCCTTGTAGAGCTTGTAGTTGAATCTGATGAAGGTGCGCAGCTCGCGTCGACCTTCAACTCGCTTAATTGTAACCATATTTGGGTGCAAAGATAGCTTTTTTTTGCGTTAAGCGTGCTTCCGAAGGCATTTTTTAGCTTATAATAAGGCATAAAGTTAAAAAAAACGGCAAAAACCTTTGGTCTTGACGCGGAAAGTAGTAATTTTGCAGACAAACTAAGGGTAAAAACCATAAAAGAGATACGTATCAACCTCAAATAATTCTATCAGGAAATGAAGAAAATCCTCATGCTGGCCTTCATGGCCTTCAGCGCCTGCCTGAGCATCTCGGCACAGGACGCAGCTGAGCAGCTCGACTACAAGCCTGCTCCCTACATGTTCATCGGTCTGCAGGGTGGTGCCCAGACCACATTCTGCAACTACGATCAACTCAAATTGATCACGCCGACGGCCAGTGTCAGCTTCGGTGCCTTTTTCACGCCGACAGTAGGTGCACGCCTGCACGTCAATGGAATGTGGAACAAGAGTGGCATCAAGCCCGACTTCACCTACAACTACAAGTACATCACCACCGACCTCGACCTCATGCTGAACCTCTGCACCCTCTTCGGTCGCAGCACTTACTATCCCCTGAACGTCTACCTCATCGGCGGTATCGGCTTGAACTATGCATGGGAGAACGACGACCTGCTCAACAGCTCGTACTCGCTGCCCTTCGCTTGGGAGAATCGTCTGAGCCACAATGCCCGCGTCGGCGCTATGCTCGACTACAATATTGCTAAGCACTGGAGCATCAACCTCGAAGTGAGTGCCAACAGCCTCAGCGACCGCTACAACTCGCAGGTCAACTACCGCGACGACTGGCAGCTGACCGCCCAGCTCGGTCTGGCTTACAAGTTCGGCTTCAAGGCTAAGCCCGCTCCCGCACCCGTGGTCGTTGTCAAGGAAGAGCCCGCTCCCAAGCCTGTCGTCAAGGAAGAGCCGAAGCCCCAGCCCGTCGTCGTCAAGAAGCCCGAGCTCCGCACCGAGATCTTCTACGCTATCCGCGAGACCATTCCCGTCGGCGCCGAGAAAGCTAAGGTCGACAACCTCATCAAGTTCTTGAAAGACAATCCTCAGACCAAGGTTTCCGTGACCGGTTATGCAGACGTAGGCACGGGTAACCCGAAAATCAACCTCGGCTATTCACAAGGCCGTGCTCAGAACGTAGCCAAGGCTCTGACGGACGCTGGCATCGACGCCAGCCGCATCACGGTCGATGCCAAGGGTGACACCGTTCAGCCTTTCTCGGAGAATGACAAGAACCGCGTCACCATTGCTATCGCTGAGTAAATCGCACGTGTCTTGCATCTGAACAGGCGGGAAGGCTTTGGTAAGACATTGCTATTAATCAAAAAGTTAGCTCTATATCATTTTTAGTATATCATAGTATTTCAATTAAGTGTTCCGTCTATGTGCCCGTGAGGGTTAAACAGCGTATCCGTGAGGACACTCAAAGGAATTAATTTTATTTTTTGATAATTATTTTTCCTGCCCGAAAAACATCTTCGGGCAGGATTTTTTATGCGCTATGCTGAAGGGGCGTCCTAAAGAATGCTAAAAAGTACGCTCGTATGCTCGCTCGCTCACCAAAATGCACTATCTTTGCCGAGAATTTCAAAACGCTACACAATGAAAATAGCATTAATCGGTTATGGTAAGATGGGCCACATGATAGAGCAAGTGGCCCTCAGCCGCGGCCATGACGTTGTCTGCCGCATCGATATCGACAATCAGGACGACTTCGACAGCGAAGCCTTCCGGACGGCAGACGTGGCCATCGAGTTCACGGCTCCCACTGTAGCCTACGCCAACATACAACGCTGCTTCGCGGCAGGCGTCAAGGTCGTCTCTGGCAGCACGGGTTGGTATGCCGACCACGCCGACGAGGTTCGTCGCGCCTGCACCGACGAGGGGCGCACCCTCTTCTGGAGTTCCAATTTCTCCATCGGTGTGTTCATCTTCGGCGCCGTCAATCGCTATCTCGCCCGCATCATGAACCAGTTCCCCAGCTATGACGTCCGCATGCATGAGGTCCACCACATCCACAAGCTCGACCATCCCTCCGGCACAGCCATCACGCTGGCCGAGCAGATCCTCGACGAGGTCGACCGCAAGGACGCTTGGACCTTAGGCACGCTTACCCAACCCGATGGCTCACAAATCACCGAGCACACACCCACGCCCACAGAACTCGCCATCGACAGCGAGCGCCGCGGCGAAGTCCCCGGCATCCATGCCATCACATGGAACAGCGACGCTGACCAGATCACCATCACCCATGATGCCCACTCGAGGAGCGGCTTCGCCCTCGGCGCCGTCCTCGCTGCAGAGTACACAGCCACCCACAGCGGCCTGCTCACAATGAACGACCTCTTTAACTTCTGAACGTATGAAAAAACTGGATAAGAAACCCGTAACGTGGAAAGACTGGGCAAAGATGCTCGTCATCGTAGCCCTCTACATTTGGTTCCTTGCGTGGGTCGATGCGTGGTGGGGCCTCATCATTGTACCTTTCATCTTCGACGCCTACATCACCCACAAGATTCCCTGGACGTGGTGGAAGGAACTCGAGAACCCTGTTACCCGGACAATCATGTCGTGGGTGGATGCCATCGTCTTCGCACTCGTGGCCGTCTATTTCGTCAACATCTATTTCTTCCAGAACTATACCATCCCCTCGTCGTCGCTCGAGAAGAGCCTGCTCGTCGGCGACTACCTCTTCGTCTCCAAGATGAGCTATGGCCCCCGCGTGCCGCAGACGCCGCTGTCGCTGCCCCTCGTGCAGCACACCTTGCCCAACGGGATGAAGAGCTATAGCGAACTCATTCGATGGGACTACAAGCGCGTCTCGCCCAAACGAGTGACGCTGAACGACATCGTCGTCTTCAACTACCCGTCGGGCGATACCGTCGTCTCCAATCCCGCATATCAAGCTGCCGATTTCTACGCCCTCTGCTACGGCTACGGCCGCCAAATCATCCGCGAGAATGCGCCGGCGCTCCCCGTCATCGACAGCCTCTCGTTCCTGCAGCGCCGCCAGCTGGCCGACATCTACTACAACGTAGGCCGCCAGTATGTCGTCGACAACGCTGCTGAGTTCGGCAGCATCATGACGCGCCCAGTCGACCGCCGCGAGAACTATGTCAAGCGCTGCGTCGGACTGCCCGGGCAGACGCTCGAGATCAAAGACCGCATCATCTACCTCGACGGCAAGCCCAACAAAGAGCCCGACAACGTACAGTACAACTATCGCATTCAGTTCCGCGACCCTATGCGTCATGACCTCAACGAAGCCGTGGCCCACGAACTGCGCTTGCGCAGCGAGGACCTGCGCGACCTCCATCAGACGGGTGTGATGCCGCTGACCGCAGCCGCCCGCGAGCGACTGCTACAAGAGGACTACATCCTCAGCATCGACGTCGACACAACGGCCTCGACCGACGACCTCTACCCCCTCAACGGGTTTACAGGATGGACGCGCGACAACTACGGCCCCGTCTGGATTCCTGCACGCGGCCAACGCGTCGAACTCAACCTGCAGAACCTGCCTATCTACGAGCGGCCCATCCGCGTCTATGAGGGCAACGACCTGCGCGTGGACGACAACGGGACCATCTACATCAATGATACCATTGCCACCGGCTATACCTTCCGCATGGATTATTATTGGATGATGGGTGACAACCGCCACTGCTCGGCCGACAGCCGCTACTGGGGTTTCGTGCCCGAGGACCACGTCGTCGGCAAACCTATCATGATCTGGCTCTCCATCGACAAAGACCGCGCATGGTCTGACGGACGCATGCGTTGGAACCGCCTCTTCCGATGGGTGGACGGCATCAAATGAGCCATGACTACGACCTGATCAATGGAAAAGCTCCTGCATTACGTGTGGCGGCACCGCGTCTTCCCCTTGGAAGCCTTGGTAACAACCGACGGACAAGCGGTAGAGGTAATCGACCCCGGCCTGCCTAATCGTGATGCTGGCCCCGACTTCTTCAACGCCAAGGTGCGCATCGGGGGAACGCTTTGGGTGGGCAACGTTGAGATCCACCTGCTGGCGAGCGACTGGAATCGTCATGGTCATCAGTCCGACGCCGCCTACGATACAGTCATCCTCCATGTCGTGGAGAAAGCCGATGCCGACGTGGTCACTTCCGACGGCAAACGCCCTCCTCAACTCGAGTTGCCCATTCCCGAACGTGTGCGGCAAGGATACGAACAACTCAGTCAACGCGAAGACTATCCTCGTTGCTGGCCTGTCATTCCCAAGTTGTCCCCTCTGTCCACCCACTCGTGGCTCTCGGCCTTGCTGGCTGAACGCTTGCAGGAACGCGCGGGGCGTTGTCTGGAACGCCTATCAGCCGTCGAAGGCGACTGGGAGCGAGCTTATTTCATCACACTTGCCCGCAATTTCGGTTTCGGCCTCAACGGCGATGCTTTTGAGGCATGGGCGCGACGCCTGCCTCTTCACGCTGCGGCGAAGCACCGCGACAACCCGTTCCAACTCGAAGCGCTCTTCCTCGGAACAGCAGGTCTGTTGGACATCGCCTCTATTCCCAACTCCGTCAGCGCAGCAGCCGAGGGTGATGACTACCTGCGCCGACTGCGGAACGAATGGGCTTTCCTGAAACATAAATTCCAACTGGAGCCGCCTATGAAGAGTCACCTGTGGCGTTATCTGCGATTGCGCCCACAGAACTTCCCGCACCTAAAGCTGGTCCAGTTAGCGATGCTTTATCATCGGCAAACGGCCTCGCTCTCCGCCATCCTGAAGGCCAAAGACCGCGAGGCTCTGCACGCAGCCTTCGACACGGCTGTGAGCGAGTATTGGCAGACACACTACCTGTTCGGGATGCCCTCTCGACGCAACGAGAAGCGTCTCAGCGCGGCCAGCCGCGACCTGCTCATCATCAACACCGTAGTACCCATCCGCTTCGCGCACGGTCAAGCCCACAACAACGAGGCTGAACAAGAGAGTGCGGTCTCGCTATTAGAGGAGCTGAAGGCCGAGAAGAACTTCATCATCCGCCAATGGCAACAGTGCGGACTCAACGTCGACAACGCCGCCGACAGTCAAGCGCTCATCCAACTCAAACGCGAGTACTGCGACTGCAATGACTGCCTGCGATGCCGCTTCGGCTATGAATACCTGAAAAGAGCGGACTCAAAATAGCAAACAGCATGTCGGAACAAGAACTTCTTTATACGCTGGCACTCACGAAAGTGCTCCCTTTCCACAGCCGAGAACAACAGACCCTCCTGGACATCATGGGCAGCGCAACGGCTGTTTTCGAGAGCCGTCGCGAAATCAAGGGTGAGGCGACTCTGCTGTCGCCTGCGCTACGTCAGAAAATCGATTCCATGGAGGAAGTCCTGCCCCGTTGCGAACAGGAACTGAGCTACGCCCGTGCTCATCAGATTGAAGTCCTCACGTGGCAAGACGATGCACGTTACCCTGCGCGTCTGCGGGGGTGCGG
>CADCOX010000006.1 GCA_902803195.1 uncultured Bacteroidales bacterium | reverse complement strand
TTGCAATTCCTGGGAAAAATTGTTGGGAAAGTCCTCATACCAGCTCCAGTTGCGTCCGATGTCAGCTGGCGCATAGAGGTTGACGTGACCGTCTTGCAATTCTGCTAACATCTCGGCAAGGACTTCGAAGAGTTGATGACGGTCCATCGAAGGATGGATGCGTTGGCGGTATTGCTGATGAATACGCTCCCAGTCGAGACCAATGGTTTTGCTTTTAAAGTCAAGGAAGCAATAATGTTGGTCGATGATGCTCCAGAGCGCCTCGAAGTTTCCTTCAGGGTCATTCTCGTAAACATCTTCTTTCACGCATGACATGAAGCAACAACCCATAGCAATACAGAGGGTTGCTATAAACAAGTGAAGGCGGCTGAATGTCGTTTGCTTTCTCATGCGAATCATTGTCTTGTTCTCTTTTTGTGATGAACGCACTACATGATAAAACCTTCAGGCGTCTGCCTTTGAGATTTTTTGTAGGAGATATGTCTGACCCATCCTAGCATGAAGGCGTGCGTGTAGTTGTGGTATTTCAACTCATGGAGATGGCTCTGACGGATATCAATAAGGTATCCCGCGCGTAAGGTGGAGCGCTTGAAGGGGATGTCTATGGTGAGCAAGTTGCGAAGACAAGGCGCATTGAAGGGTGTAGTGGCGCAAAGGTTGTGGTCGCTGTTTCCTTCAGAGAAGATCTCATAGTACGATTGTCCGTAGTTGGGCGAGAATTTCATCCCAATGAGGGGAACATCCAATTGGTTGCGCATGAGGAAATGCTGTCTCCGTATGTGGAACCTATAAACAGCAGCCATAGAGACAGCAACTCCTGCGTTGAGGATTGCTTGAGCGGGATTGTTCCCATTCCGTGTGTTGTAGAGCGCGCCTGCGTTAGCATACAACTGTGGTCCCACTTGCAGACGCAAACCTGATTGAGGGGCACCGAAGAGCCAGTTGTAATGCATCGCGAAGCTGTAGTTGATGTCACCGCCGAGGTTGTTGGCGTTGCCAGCAGGACTCTCGGTGTAGGAAATATTACCTTGCCAAATCGATTGCATCGTCCACTTTCCTTCGGCCAGACGAGTAGGACAAAGCGTCTCGTAGAGTACCTGAACTTGCGGGCCTTTGTAGTTGAGAGGTGACAGATAGGTGTCCTGCTGTCGAACTGAACCGATACCAATGAGTGTAGCATGTGTGCTCTCTCTTGTTTCTTGTGCACTCAAGAGTTCGCTGCCGAAGAAGCCTCCGAACAGCAGGATGGAGAGTATGGACGTTATCTTCCTCATTCGTCGAAGAGGTTAAACTGACCGGTTAGCGGGTCGATATGTCCTTCACGTGCTGGGGTAGGGGGGACGTCCTGAACCTCGTCCTTCTTGTCGTCGGGCTCTGTCTGGGCCTCATTTCCTTCGCCATTCTCCTCGCTGCTTTCCTCACCATCATCGCCATTTCCTTCTTCGCTTTCAGGCACCTCTGGCAAACGGGTCGGTTCCAGTTCCTCAATTGTTGCGAGGGCTAATGTTGTAATGCGCTTGCCTTTCGCCTTGAAACTCTTCTGGCCGATAAACTGTTCGGCGTCAATCTCCATGGGCTCTCTGAAATCGTCAGGTGCAGCATAAGTGACCAACAAACGCGGATAGACGGTGTCGGTGAGTAGGATCAGACGGCTCTCGGCATTATCTCCTAAGAAGTTCTGATGACGAACCGATGCTTCCAGTGTGAAGCGCTTTAGATAAGGGCAGCCTTGGTCGGCATCGAACAGAGCGGCCGTCCACACTTTCTGTGGGTCGTACTTCTCGATTCGAAGGATGTTCTGTTCGTAGTGGTTGTTAAGGTCGAAATTGGTCGTGTAGAACTCACCGTTCTTGAGAATCACTAAGATGGCCTCTTCAGGATGGAACTCGCCGAGGTATTGTCCGTGATCATCGTAGTTTAGGCGCTGGACATCATGGTCGAACCATACCTTTCGTCCTCCCAGCGTGCTGATGCCGTGGCTCTTGAGTCCTATGCGCTCGACATCGAGTTTGGTGAGCAGGTTGCCCATGGAACCACGTCCTTTGATCATGATTTGGCTGAAATCTTTGTCAAAGAATGCGCGTTTTAGCTTGGGGTTGGGCTTAAGGGTCACCTTGATGACCTCCGCTTCTCCATTGGGATTGGCGGTGAAATAAGCTACACGACTTCCGGGCTTCCCTTGTGTGAGGTCGTATTCACGATCTCGTGTGATGCTGGTGACGTTGAATCGCTTGATATAGTAGGCACCGTCACGTCCATCACGATAAACCGTGTTATAGATAGTGCGCGTATCACCTTTCTTAAAGATAGCAACGTGCATAATCTGACATTTGCGCTTTTCCGCTTTTGAACGTTCTGTCTCGCCAACGAACACCTTCTCTCCGATGCGGATGACCTTGTATGTGCCATCTTTGTAGAAAATAATGACATCGTCGATGTCCGAGCAGTTACAGACGAACTCGTCTTTCTTCAGCGATGTGCCGATGAAACCTTCTTCGCGGTTGATATAGAGTTTCTGGTTGGCTTCGACGACCTTTGAAGCCTCAATGCTGTCGAAATTGCGGATTTCGGTGAGGCGAGGATGGTCCTTGCCGTATTTATTTTGAATGAAGCGGAACCAGTTGGCTGTCACTTCAATCATATTGGCCAGGTCGCGGTCGATTTCAGCCACCTCTTCTTTCATGCGGGCAATGGCCTCTTCGGCTTTATCCTTGTTGAACTTGGCGATGCGTTGCATCTTGATCTCAAGCAGTCTGAGGATATCGTCCTTCGTCACTTCACGCACAAACTGTGGGTAGAATGGCGTCAAGCGTTCATCGATGTATTCACAAAGTTCATCCGTTGAGTTGGCATTTTCAAAGGGCTTTCCCTTGTAGATACGCTCTTCAATGAAGATTCGTTCGAGCGAAGCAAAGTGCAGGGCTTCCATCAGTTCGCCTCGGCGGATGAGTAGTTCCTTGCGTAAAAGTTCCTTCGTGTTGTCGACACTGCGACGTAGCACCTCTGAGATGGTGAGAAAGCAAGGCTTCCTGTCATCGATGACGCAACAGTTGGGTGAAATGCTCACTTCGCAGTCGGTGCAAGCATATAGAGCATCGATAGTCTTGTCAGAACTTGCGCCAGGCATCAGATGAATGAGGATTTCCACGCCGGCAGCTGTCATGTCCTCCACCTTGCGCACTTTGATTTTTCCCTTTTCTGCAGCCTTCAGGATACTGTCGATGAACTGACTGGGTTTCTGTGGCGAACCTGTTGTCTTTCCGAAAGGAATCTCGGTGATGGCGAGGGTCTTGGAATCACGTTTTTCTATTTTCGCCCGTACGCGTACGGAGCCGCCTCGCTGTCCATCATTGTATTTTGAGACATCAATGCTGCCGCCCGTCGGGAAATCGGGGTAAAGTTGGAAAGGCTTATCATGGAGGTAGGCAATAGCGGCCTCGCATAGTTCGTTGAGGTTGTGTGGCAGGATCTTAGATGAGAGTCCGACGGCAATGCCTTCAGCACCTTGAGCTAAGAGCAGGGGGAACTTCACAGGCAACGTGATTGGCTCTTTGTTGCGGCCGTCGTAGCTTAGTTTCCACTCTGTCGTCTTTGGGTTGAACACCACGTCGAGGGCAAACTTCGAGAGGCGCGCCTCGATATATCGGCCTGCAGCGGCATCGTCGCCCGTGAGGATGTTACCCCAGTTGCCTTGGCAGTCGATGAGCAATTCCTTTTGTCCCAGTTGCACTAACGCATCCTTGATGCTGGCGTCGCCATGGGGATGGAACTGCATTGTATGTCCCACGATGTTGGCCACTTTGTTGTATCTCCCGTCATCCATGCGCTTCATCGAGTGGAGGATACGGCGCTGCACGGGTTTGAAACCGTCGCCAATATGCGGGACGGCACGTTCCAGGATGACATACGAAGCATAGTCCAGAAACCAGTTCTGGTACATCCTGTTTAGGTGATGTGTGATGCTGTCCTGCATCACGACTTTATCGTTCATAAGGTACTGAATTTGCCTGCAAAATTAATGAAAAACCTTGGCAGTGGCAAAGATTTCCGCAAAAAATATTCATTTTGTGTCCAATACGGGTGTGCAACACCATCTGGCAACCTTCAGCATCACCGCCATGCCCGGTACTTCCTTTACCAAGAAGTATTTTTTGTTGGCACGTACCAACTTGCCCGAGAGACCTTTCAGTGGCCCGTATTTGACCAGCACGGGTGTGCCCGCCTTGAGTTCGGCTTCTTCTTCAGTAATATACTTGCGGAGTTCAATTTCGGGATTGCACATAATCTGGAACTCTCGCATCTCGTGAGCCGAGATTTCATAGTATTCCCGGCTGTCCTTGTCTTTACGGAACACACTCATGGGATAGGGCGAACGGCTTACCAACGCCCTGAACGCTTGCTCCGTCATGGTCTTCTTTACGAACAACAGGTTGCTGACCACTGGACGCAATACCCTTCTCCTATGATTGTTGTGGTCAAGGATATCTGCGTATTCCATCGGCACGAAGTGTTCCAATTCGTTCTCTGTCGCCCAGTCGCGAACGGCGGACAATCGGGGAGAGAACAGTTTGATGGAGTACCAAGGTGTTTGGTCGCTTACAATAGGTTTATTGTCCATTTCGTATTTTGTTTTGTCCGTTCTTCCACAAAATTACAATAATTTGCTTAAAAACGTTGTATTTTGGCCTTAAAAAAATGCATAATCTAAAAAAATTAGACTTATTATGCGATTTTCTTTGCCAAAATTTGCTTGAAAAGATAAAAGTCCCTAACTTTGCACCGCTTTTTGGACTAATAGCAATCGAGAAGAAATGAAACTAGTTAATTGGGTCTTTGGCAAATTCACGTACGTCAGCCGATACATTGTGTGGGCTGTCGATGTGTTCTTGTCGGTCGTGGCGACCCTTATCAGCTACCTCTTCTTCTACTATCTCCTCCACATCGATGTGGTTCCGGGCAAGGCTTGGCTGTTGCTTTTGGAGGCAACTTTGGTCAGCGCTTTCTGGACTTACGTCTTCAAAACCTTCGTAGGTATCATTCGTCGTACCACTGTTGCGGAATTGGGACGCGTGATTTATGCAATGCTTTTGAAGGGCGTCTCTTTGTATGCACTTGCTTTCTTGACTAATGACTATGTAGGTACATTTATTATCGCCACAACTTTAGCTGATGTCGCCTTCTCCATCATTCTCCTGATGGGCATGCGTATGTTTGTGGTCTCTTTCTACATGCATGTAGTACGTGGTGCTGAAAATGGTTTTTCCAACTCTCTGATTTACGGCATTTCTCCTGCCTCCATGGATTTGGCTGAGAACTTGATGAAAGGCAATCAGTATAATGTAGTAGGCTTTGTCTCTCGCGTAAAGGATGATAGCGCTCATCGCCCCATGGGTACACCTATATATTATATAAAGAAGGCCCAAGACCTTGATGAGATTGTCGAAAAGCTCAGTGTGAAGAATCTTCTCTACACCAGTTACAACGATCTTCATGGCGATGAAGAACTCTTGAACTATGGTTTGGAGAATAACATCAGTCTGCGGATTGCTCCTGTCACCGAGGCCGTGAAGTCAGGTGCACGTGTCCGTAATGTCCAGATTGAGGATTTGCTTAACCGCTCAGAACTCAACGTGAGCCTCTCCGAGATTCGTGAGTCCTTTGATGGCAAGACGATTTTGGTGACGGGCGCTGCGGGCAGCATTGGCAGCGAGCTCTGCCGTCAGTTGTGTCGTTTCGATTTCAAGAAACTCATCCTCATGGACTTCGCCGAAACGGGTATATACACTATCGAAGGTGAGTTGCGCGAGTCATTCCCCGACAAGCCCATCGAACCATTTATCTCTGATGTTCGTAATCAAGGCCGTCTCGAGCGGGCTTTCGACCAGTTCCGACCCGAGATAGTCTTCCATGCTGCGGCTTACAAGCATGTCCCTCTTATGGAGATGTTCCCCTGCGAGGCTGTGGCCGATAACCTTGGTGGCACACGCATCGTGGCTGACCTGTCGGTCAAGTATGGTGTCCAGACCTTTATCATGGTCTCTACCGATAAGGCTGTTCATCCCAGCAATGTGATGGGAGCTTCTAAGAGGTTGGCTGAGATGTATGTCCAGGGGCTTGGCGATGCAATCAAGTGTGGTAAGGTTCAAGGACAAACCCATTTCGTCACAACGCGCTTTGGCAATGTCCTCGATAGCAATGGTAGTGTTGTGCCGCTTTTCCGCAAGCAGATTATGGAAGGCGGTCCTGTCACGGTGACACACCCCGACATTATCCGCTATTTCATGACTATCCCCGAAGCCTGCCGTTTGGTGCTCGAAGCTGCAGCATTAGGTGAAGGCAGCGATGTGTTCATCTTCGATATGGGCGAGCCTGTTAAGATTGCTGATCTTGCCACCCGTATGATTCGTCTGAGTGGTCTCCGTCCAGGTATCGACATACAGATTGAATACATCGGTTTGCGTCCAGGCGAGAAGATACGTGAGGAACTCCTCTATAACAAGGAAGAGACCATCCCCACAAAGAATAAGAAGATATT
>CADCOX010000005.1 GCA_902803195.1 uncultured Bacteroidales bacterium | reverse complement strand
GTTACCGAAGAGCTTGCTGTCCTTCTTCAAGCCGCCGATAGCGGCATTACCAGCGATGGTTACTCCGTAGGCGCTGCCGATGCCGGCGAGGCCTACCATGATTGCTACGCCAATGTAGGCGATGAGGAGTGTTGTGTTCATTTTACAATTTAATGTTTAAAGTTTATTGTTTTAATTATTATTTTATTGATATAACGTTAAATAGGGATAACGAATTACTTGAAAGGCGAATAGGCATTGCCACCGCCTTCGTAGCCCGCGTTCTTGAAGAACTCGACGAAGGTGAGTCGCATCGGGTGGACAAAGGCACCGAGAACATTCATGAACATGTTCAGCGCATGACCCACGACGAAGATGAGCACCATAACGATGGGACCGAGGATAGCGTTGTCGGGAGCCAGACCTGTGGCCAGACTGTCGAACACCGTAGCGAGGATGCCGCCCGAGAGACCGAGGGCGAAGAGACGCACGTAGGACAGCATGTCGCCGAGCATTCCCGTGGCGGTGTTGTAGGCATCCCACAAACCTGTGCCCACGTTGATGAGGAAGCCCGTGGCGGGATTCTTCTCGTAGCGTGCAGGGTTGTTGTAGCAGAATGCAAGCACGAAGCCGGCAATGGTGAACCACTTGGCGATGCCGGAGTAAGCGGGCAAAAGCAATATGACGGCCAGCGAGAGGATGACCATCATCCAACCTATGGTTGACAACGAGTAGCGGAACCCGAATTGGATGGTGCGGTTGTAGGCTTTCAGGCACATGCCGAAGATAATCTGGATGAAGCCGAGGATGAGCGAGAGATTGAACATCTGGCTGTTATCCAAATGAACGGCATTTCCGATGCGATCGAACAACGGCACATTCAAGTCGTATAGGTTGAAGCCGAAGAACGCGCCCGAGAGCAGACCACAGAAGAATGCGGAGAGGCCCAAGATGAGCAGCAGGTTCATAGCGGCTTTCATACCCTTGCTGAGGTCCTTCTTGAAGAACTTGATGGCCAGTACGCCGAGGGTGATGAACAGGCCGTAGCCCGAATCGCCCAAGCAGAGACCGAAGAAGAGGATGTAGAAAGGCGCGAGGAAGGGCGTGAGGTCCAACTCGTTGTACTTAGGCAGCATATACAGCTCCGTGAACATCTCGAAGAGGCGGAAGAAACGATTGTTCTTCAGGCAGATGGGGATGTCGTCATCGGGCTGTGGGTCGGCAAACTCAAACCACGCTCCGCTGTCGGCAAAGGCGGCTTGCATCTCGTCCTGCTTCTTGGCTGGTACCCAACCGCGGAGCACCATCAGGTGGTCATCGGCTGTGGTCTCGGTACCGAAACGGACATTGTCGAAGTTCATGCGCGACTGCAACTGTTCGCGGTAGGCTTGGAGTTCGGCAGTGTGAGCGGCTGTGAGCTGTTGGAGCTGAGAAGTTGTTTCGGCAAGAGCTGCGGCGACTTGCTCATGCTCTGCTTGGAGAGCGCTGAGCGATGCCTCGGGCAGCACGACAGCCGTAGCGGGCAACTGCAGCGCTTCGCCCCGTGTGATGGCGACGAAGTAGGTCAGACCTTTCACTTCGTTGACAGCTTCGACAGTGAAGTTAGGTTCTATCTCCTTCTTGAAAGCCTTGGTGGGAGCTGTGAAGAAGTGCATCTCGCATCCTGCGGCAGCCATCTGTTGGCGCACGTCGACAGGGTCGAACTCGCCCCAGGGTGTCAGCGCCTCGATCTGCTCGGCTAATTCCTTCTCGCGATTGGCGAGTTCGGCCTGGCGGGCAAAGGTGGCTTCGAGGGTAGCGATACAACCGCTACTAAGAAGGCCATCCTCAGAAGCTGTCTCGGAGCTTTTTTTATCAACGGAGATATTCTCCATCTGTTTCAAGAGGCTGTCGACACGGCGTATCTCAGCCATATCGGCTGTCACGGCTTCAGACTGACCCTCGGCGAGAGTGCCACCTTCGACGTGCATGACACCGAGTTCCTGCAGGCGGTGCAGGAATTCGTCATATTCCCGATGATAGACCAGGAATGTGATTTTCTTCATTTTCTCAATCATGCTTCGCCTCCTTTCTGTTCTCCGTCGACGGAATCGGCGGACGCATTGTCCTCGTCGTCTTGCTTGCGTTTCTCTTGCAGCGACTTGAGGATCTTCTGGCTGGACTTGGAGAGGTTCTCCTCGTCCTCCATGAATCGCTTGATCTTGCGCACCGCTTCCTGGAAACCCGGAATCTGAACCTTCTCGAAGAGGTTCACCTTCTGTGTGGTCTTGCGGCGGGCATGGTCCAGCAGGTCGCATTTGGCGACGGCGAACTCGCGTTCGACAGCCGTCTTGGCGAGGCCGTTGAGGAGGTTGATGCCGTCGAAGTACCATTTGGGGGCACTGAAGATGCCAAAGGGCTTGGCCTCGAGCTTGATGTTCTTTAAGATAGGAACGCGCACGCCCGCAATCTTCTTCACATCCATCTCGACGTCCTTCAGCTCGACCAACGAAGCGTCAAACTCGCCCCAAAGGGCGTACATTCGCTCGTAGCCGGCTATTTGCTCCTGCAGCTTCGCCTCCAACGCGACGACCTCCTCCTTGCAGCGCTTCACCTCCAGACGCAACGCGGTCTCCTTGTTCTTGATGATAGGCAAGGTCCGCTGTCGCATCTTCAGCTGCTTCTCAATCTGCTGGAGCGATGTCTTGTTGTATTGAAACTTGATAGCCATAAGATAAGACCCACTCCCCTGCCCCTCCCTTGTAGGGAGAGGAGTGAATACTTTTGCTATTGGTTACTAATTATTGTCATTTCTTGGAAGTGACCACCCCCTCCCTACAAGGGAGGGTGGGGGGAAGGTTCACTATTTCCAGTAGATATCGGTGAACTCTTTCTTGATGTTGACCTCCTCGAGCTTGAAGTACTTGCGGAATAGTCCCCAGGTGACATCGAGCATCTCGGTGGTGTCCACGTTGACGTCGATGGCAAGGATAGCTGTGGCATAGTCCTTGGCGAAGTCGAGACAACGGTTGTCGTAGTCGGTGAGGTCGAAACCATTCTCCAGCTTGGTCTTGGCGTTGGCAGCGTCGGAGTACAGACGGATGGCGGCGTTCATGACCTGCGAGTGATCCTTGCGGGTCTTCTTACCAGCCACGAGCTGCTTCAGACGCGACAGCGAACGGAACGGATCAACG
>CADCOX010000004.1 GCA_902803195.1 uncultured Bacteroidales bacterium | reverse complement strand
TTCAGCGAGCCATCCTCGGCGAAGTAGTTGTTCTCGTTGAAATCCTTGCCCATGGTGGCCTTGCTGTCATAGCCCTGTTGGGGCTTTTCGCCCATCTTCTCGTCAACGATTTCTGCTCGGCGCGTCTTGTATTCCTTGATCACTTCGTCGAGCTGCTCCTGCATATCATCGAACGCTTTCTTGTGAATACGGTTGATGGAGATGCGCATATAGTTGTAACCACGGCTCTTCATCTGATTGACAAACGATGTTGAGATGGCGTTCTTCGTGCGCAAGAAGATATAATCGCCGTTATTGTAGGTGTACTCATCGATGTCGACGCTGAAGGTCTTCGAGTCCATGTCACGCTGGTAGTCAGGGACGTAGAGGTCGGGAATCTTAGCGCCATTGGCATCACCGTAAGCAGGCTTCGTGGGCACCTGCACGGAAGTATTCTCGAAGAAGAAAATCGGTACATCATGGTCGTTGAGGAAACGCCATTGTTCATCGGTAATGCCATCCTCTTCGACAACATAATCACCTTTGTATTCAACGAAAGGTTCTCCTTTAACAGTGAATACTTTCGTCTGTACTTCCTCGTTGCCTTCAGAGTCTACGAGAATCGTAATAATAATTGGGTGGCTGACAGAGGCATCGCCATAGGC
This sequence comes from uncultured Bacteroidales bacterium, assembly GCA_902803195.1. GTDB lineage: Bacteria > Bacteroidota > Bacteroidia > Bacteroidales > Bacteroidaceae > Physcousia. The sequence goes on along the minus strand of CADCOX010000004.1, from coordinate 2,998 downwards.
AGGGTTGAATTTGTTGTGGATGGTCTTAAGAGCAATCTCGCCTGTCAGAACACTCCCAAGCTGAACTCCTTCGATAGGCTTGAGTTCGCTACCAGAAGTAGAACTATCCGAACCGGCGACTTCTGTGCCTTTGGGACGGAATGACTTGAGTGAGTCGGCAAGGGAAATACTCGAAGAAAGATCGGAAGTGCCAGTGGTGGTAACGCCTCTCCTGATGATATCGGAAGTGCCAGTGGTGGTAACGTTTCTCTTGATGGTTGCTACCGTGTCAGTCTTTGTTTGTATGACAGCTCCTTCAAGGACGTTTGCTCCAGTGTTGCCTACCTGCCTAACTACAGTGGTCGTATTGTTCGTATTTGCCACTCTGCGGACAGTAGTGACGGTATCATCAGGTTGCAAGAAAGCATCAGCCTCCATTTCAGGCATAGGACCGATATTCCGCCTGATGTCAGATGTCTGCGTCCTTGTCGTAGTGTTGGGATCCCTAACTGTAGTTGTCACTCTTGTTGAGGTCTGATTCACCCTCGATGTTCCTACATTATTGACGCCTTGAATAGAAATTTCATTCGTCTTGGAATCAACTTTATCCAAACTGTTGGTTTGAATTTCGTTTATTAAGCCAGTATTGAGACCATTCTGAACGCCAAGATATTCGACAGAAGTGGTGGGAGATACGAGTTTGTCTAATTTCCCAGTAGAAACAAAGTTGTCTAAAGCAGTATTCCGATCAAGGTATTGGCCAAAGTCATGGACGACTTCGAGACCATCCAATGCATCCTTGTTCGGGTTGTACACGTCTTTCAATTCTTGGAGCTGACCTATCTCAAGGGCTTCTTCTACATTAACGATGCGTGAGTCATCATCGATGTGAGGCGGAACAACGACGTTCCAGTCTTTAGGAGGCTGTATAGCAAATTCCTGTTTCTTGATGTATACCTTTGTCTTGACAGAGAATTCCCAATCCTTCCATCCAGGATAGTGCGCATCCATATACGGGTTGAATACGGTGTCAACCCATGCCGTGTGGGCTTCGTCCCTCAGGCGGTTGTATTCAGCAAGTGCCTGCTCGTACTCGGCAAGTGCCTGCTCGTAAGCTTTCTGATAAGCCTCATCACGTTTCTTAACGGACTCCTCATATTTTTCCTTCTCCGACTCATTGTGAATAATCTTCGACGGCGATTCCCATCCTGTCTTGCCATTTGGACTCACCTCAATGCGCAACGTGACGGGATTGCTGATATCGTCGAACTTCTCACTTGCCTTTCGCGTGCGAGCCAAAGCCATAGTAGGACGTGCGATGTCGCTGACGTAATCGGTATTGAAGATTCTCACATCCTTCTCGAAAGTGGGAGCTTTCGGACTTGTACGGAAGTAATACATCTCCGACTGATACCACTTCACACGTTTGTCCTTATAGCCAGTAGTGCTGTCGTTGAAGAACGGATCGCCCCATTCGCCGTTGCGCCACTCTTGAGCATAACCAGAGAGCTTCAGGGTGTAGAGTTTATTGATATCAAGGGTACCTGAAGCGACGTTGAAGAGTTCATGGTTCTTGGTGGAGTAGGTGACTCGTTCGTCAAACTCAGGTACTGGTTTATCGGCATCGTACTGATCAACATTGTAACGGGCCAGACGGATGCTGTCGGGCGAGAGCATGAAGCGATAGGTACGCGATGCGTTCTCGGAGTACTTCTCCAAATCCTCATCGAAGTCTGCCATAGCATACGCCTTGTTTTCGTCAAGTAGACGGAATGGCGTATTCATGGTCATATTAGTGGTGAAACTGGGGTACAAATCAGGATCAATGGCATGATCTGCATTCCAACCACCGCTCTGGTTGTCCTCGCCAGGTGTCACCTCGTTGAAGATCTCAATGTCATCGAGCGGGTTGCCGAACTCAGGCGTACACACTTCACCGGCCTTCAACTGAACGGAGGCGCTACCCTTGATAAGGCCACCTAAGAGTCTGAAGTGGGCTTTCGCCTTACCATAGAACCACGTTGGATTAGGCATACCTGCCTTGAGCAGAGCGCCCATACCCACGTCAATCAATGGGATATGACCCGAGAACAGCCACATATCGATGTTCAGGCCGATTTCGCCCTTGAGCAGAGCATAGACCTGTCCCATACCATACCAGCCATTCTTGCCGGCTTCACCACCGCCTATACACTTTGTTCCTTTCTTCAGTTTGACAAGCATCACGTCGAAACCTGCAATGGCTGTTGTGCGAGCATAGACGATACCGGCGTTGAGTCCCATGTCGCCATAGACTTTAGCTCCGAACATCACTCCGCCATTGTTACCGCCCGGCTTGAACGTAGAGAACTGTTTCGTGCGATCATTCGTGATTGCGCCTTCAAGGTCCTTGTCGCCTTGATTCAGTTTGTCATTCTTCAGACCCAAGTAGTCGCTAATCTCATCGGGGATAGGCGGTAGGTCATCGGTGGGCAGTTCATTACCAAAGCAGAGATAAGCATCAGCATAAATGGTAGCCCACATAGCGAACATGTCGCTCTTCTTTCCTAAAGCAAAGTCGATGAGAGTCAGACGGCAACGTTCTTCCTCAGGTGTAGGTTTACCGATATATAGATGCCATTTGGCTTTATCATATTCCTGACCTTTCTCGCGCCATGTAATCTTGAAGTTTACATTGATGTAAAGACCGGCACTCAGATGACCCGTACTCTCGCCTTTCTTCTCTTGTTTCTCCTTGTCGGACTTACTAGTCTCGGTGTTGCGTCCTTCTTCTTCACCCATTTCATCGAGTGTCGACTGCGAGAATTCCTTCAACGACTTGACATAGTCCGACCCGACAAACTCAGCAAGCGCTTCGTCCAAGTCGGCCTTGGCGTCGACGGTGACGTCAACCTCGAAATATTTATCGTCAGCATCTTCGTACGTGATGGTAGCCGAAGCATTGATCAAGCCCTTGCCACTACTGGAGGCGGAGAGTGCATGGAGTTCAGCCTTAATGCGTATAGTAGACAAACGATTG
>CADCOX010000003.1 GCA_902803195.1 uncultured Bacteroidales bacterium | reverse complement strand
CCCATGATGCTCAGGAACTCGCCCTTGCGGACTTCGAGGTTCACATTCTCCAACGCCTGTGTCTCCACTTCGTCGGTACGATAGATCTTGTTGATCTCAGTAAGGCGAATTACAGCCTCACCCCCGACCCCTCTCCGAGGGGAGAGGGGAGTGGTTACATCTTGACTCGGTTGATTCTGGTTGTTTAAAATCTTTTCAGTGTTCATGATTTTCTTTTTTTAGTTAATAATTCTATTCTTGAAACTAATTACTCCCCTCTCCCCTCGGAGAGGGGCTGGGGGTGAGGCTTTTTATTCGTCCTTCAACGACTCAGTAATTTCGCTCCTGCTAATCCTCCACGCCGGGATTGCAGTCCCTATCAACACGGCGCATAATATAATAAGGTACACGCATGCGGAGACGACGAGGAAGTGGGAGCCAAAGCTGTCGAACCAGAAGTGAGTGGCAGAATGGACGCCGGCATATTCGTCGCTGAGCCCGCCTGCAGCCGCAAACTGGAACTCGATGATGCAGCCGACGATGACGCTGATGGTGGTCAAGAGCCACGCCTCGCGCAGGAAACCGAGGAATACATTCCGCTTCGTTGCTCCGAAGGCACGACGAATGCCAGTTTCCTCGCGGCGCTGACGTGTGTACATGAGCAGCGTGCCGAAGACGCCGAAGGACAGGTTCACGGCGAAGAAGGCGGCAATGAGCAGGTTGCGGCGCGTGGTGCGACCAACATTTGTGCGGCGGCTGGCATCGGACTGTGCATCGAGACACGACTGCATCGACCGCACGTAGTAGTGCTCCGTAGTCAGCTCCGTCTCCACCTGGCGCTGGTGGCTCTGGATGAAACGCTCGGCATTCACGCCATTACGCAGTCGCAGGATGATAGGAGTGTTGGACTGGTAGCCGTCGCTGCAGATGAAGATGCAGGCCAAGTCGCGGTCGTGTTCGTAGTGGCGCACGTCCTCGACCACGGCACGGATGCGATAGTCCCTGTTGACCCATTTGAAGTCGCCGTCGTCATAGGTGTGCACCCTTCCTGTCAGCTTTCGTCCCGCCACGTCGGTAGTGCCGTAGAGTCCCATAGCCATGGTGCGGGTGATGATGACGGAGACATCGTCCTCGCAGTCGTGGGTGAGTTCGTGCGTGGGCACCTCTGGTGTCAGCGACTGAATGCCATAGACCTCAAACATCCGCGACTCGGGCGCGAATTCGTAGCGCCAGCCAGTGAGCGTGTCGCCATCAACGAAATAATTGCAGCTCATTCCCACTACACCAAAGCCCATTGGGTTGGTGAATGCCGAATAGGCCAGTTCCACGTCGTCCAGTTCCCGTGCCTTCTGCAGCAGCAACTCTTCCTCGTCCAGAAAGTCGCCAAAATGCTTGTCTTGTTCTTCCCGCGTGACCGAGGTGGCCACTTCCAGCTTGACAAGCCGCTCGGCATCGTAGCCCAAAGGCAGGTGGGTGACATAGGCACTAACCAGTATGGGGTCGAACGCCCACCAAAGAGCAAAAGTGACGAGGACAAGCTCCAGAAAGAGCCAGCGGGAAGATTTACGTCCGAAAATATCTTTCAACTGTTTCATTTCTTTATCATCATGGATTCAACAATCGGTTTCCTTAGGCTCAACCACGCTGGAATGGTTGCCGCTAGAACATTGAGCACTACGCAAACAAGCAAGGCTATGCCAAATACCATGGGACCGAAGAACATCTCACCACGGAGAATAGGCACCGCTTGCGGTTGGCCATAGATGCCAGAGAAGATGTAGAACACCCAGTCGCGCCAGGCATAAAGCGCCAACCACGCAATGGCGAGTCCGAGGAGGCCACCGATGAGGGTCAGCAACAGGTTTTCCATGATGACCTGCGCGAGTAGCGTGCGCCGCTTGGCCCCGAAGGCCTTGCGGATGGCCATCTCCGGCAGCCGACGCTCCATGCGGCTGGCTACCATACCGCTGAGGTTTAGGGCAGGAACAAGCAGGAGCAGAAGGATGGCGGGCGTGACGTACCAGATGAGGTTCTTGCCCCACGCGTTGAACACGCCGGCGAGGTCATCCCAGACGGTGGCATAGTG
>CADCOX010000002.1 GCA_902803195.1 uncultured Bacteroidales bacterium | reverse complement strand
GCACATCAGATGCGAGACGTGGCGATGCTGGCGCTCGGCTGCACTCGTGTAAGGCAGATGTTTCCATTCGCGCAGCAGCAGGTCACCACGCGTCACCCCGTTCACGCTGTCGCCGTAAGCTCCGTCGTAGGACTCGGTATGCAAGCCCGTGTCCAGTTCTGCAAATTTCTCGCGTATGGCATCCGCCCTGACGCCCGCGATGTCGAGAGCGCGGAGTGTGCAGGCAAACAGATTCCAGACGCATTGCTGTGTGTGGGCCGTCCCATCGTCCAAGGGGCCTTGTTCAGGACTCCATTCGTCTGGGCACACCCATGTGCCGTCAGTCGGGTCGCGGACGAGCCGTTTCATCCAGAAGTCGACGCAGCTCAGCATCACGGGCAGCGCGCATTGTCTGAGGAAATACTCATCCTGCGTGTAGAGGTAGTGCTGCCACAAGTGCCAGCAGAGCCAGGCAGGGGCGGCGCAGTAGGAGTGCTCGGGGTAAGCTACCCACGAGAAGCCCGTGATGTTGTTCTCCCAGAAGCACAGCCATCCAGCGGCGTTGCCTGTGTAGTCGCGCGCATACTGCCGCCAGTAAGGCAGTACGATGGCGCCCGTGTAGACGTAATTCAATAGGGGTAGGGCAGTCTCAGCCAGGTTCGTCGTCTCTGATGGCCAGTAGTTCATCTGTACGTTGATGTTGGCGTGGATGTCCGCGTGCCACGGCGGGTCGTTGCGGTTGCACCACAGGCCTTGCAGCCCCGTCGGAACGGCGCCGTCGCGTGAGGAGGCAATCTGCAGGTAGCGTCCGTAGGCGAAGATGAGTTCTGTCAGTGTGCGGCGCTCTCCGTCGCTGAGTGCCTCAGCATTCTTTACCAGTTCGTCGGTTGGGCCGTCAAAAGTATCGCCGTCGAGGCTGAGTGCCATGCGATCGAAGAGCGCACTGTAGTCGCTGATGTGTTCCTCCTTCAGACGATCCCATCGTTTGGCCGCAGCTTCCATCACGCGCTTGCGCGCCCGCTCCGTTAGGCTGCTGGTTCCGCTGACGAAGCCAACCGTTGTAGCGTCGTAATCAGTCTCTGCCGCGAGGACGACCGTCAGCTCCGTAGCGTTGCTCACCGTGATGCCTTTGTCGTTGGTCGCGATTGTCGCCCCGCTGTTGGCATAGACGCCGACGACCGTTGTGCCTGTTATCGTCTGCAATTGCTTGGTCATGGTGCCAGTTGCGCCTGCATAGCTGACGACCTCGCCGTGAGTGCCCTCGATGTGGATGCGTGAGCGTATGGCACCGGGCTTCGATGCGTTCAGATGGACGACGAGGCAACGCGAGGGCCAGCTGCATAGCACCTCTCGGCAGTAGCATACGCCGCCCTCCTCCCACGCCGTCTCGGCGATGGCCGTGGTGAGGTCCAAGGCGAAGTGGTAGTCAGTCGCTTCGCCGTGAGAGGCTAAGTTCTCTATGTACAGGTAGCCTAAGTTCTGATAGGCCCCATACGTCTGCGCGTTGCCTTCCCAGAACGTCTTCTCGTTCAGTTGGATGGCCTCCGTATCGGTGCCGCCGCCCACCATCGCGCCGAGGTGACCATTGCCCAGTGGCAGGTAATACTCCATCCAGGCATTGCTGACGCCGTGCGCGTCGGCGGGTTGCAGATACCAGAGCGTCAAAGGCTGTGCAGGTCGATAGTCGCTGTCGCCCAGGACAGCACCCTTAACATAAAGGAACGCGCACGCGAGGGCAAGCATCCCCAAAAATCTTTTTCCATTCATTGCCGTAATCGTATTTAGATTCGGCGGCAAAGGTACGGCCTTTCGGTTTTAAATGCAGCAAGCGCCCCATGGAAACCTTTATTCCATGGGGCACCTACTAAATGATTGTAAGCAAGCTTCTTTCCATGCCCTCCCGCCTGAAGATAGGGTAGAAGTGGGGGCGGAAATATCATGCCTGCTCCGATACAACTGGGGGAGTAATCTTTTGACACTCGATGGTAGAAAGTTCATTAGCAAGTCAAGAACTCGCCCCAGTAGGAGACTCCCGCTCGCTGTGATGACCAGAGAACAGCTGAGAAACAGTATCCCTGTCGGCTCAGTGAGCAAGTAGGGTTGCAGCCATTTGCATGCGTAAGTGAATATAGGCGAGAACAGAAGAATGGGGAGTGTGTTTTGGCCTAACCATAGCAACGTGCTGCAACGCTTCACGTTCAACAGCTGAAAAGCGAAGATGAATGTGGAGTTTATCAGGAAAGTCAGAAGAATGCCGCTCGTGGCAGATGATTGGAGCTCTGATGATTGGGCGATGATTGTTACTGCAGCGATGAACGCCATTGAAGAGCCTTGGAATATGCGTTTAAAAGGTATGCTGCTTTTTCGCACGACAGCGCCAGCAAGGAAATACATGGCATTGACGAACGCGATGATGCCGCACACGCTTGATAATCCATAATAGGCCAATCCTATAAGAATAAGACGTGAAAGTGTGTTTAGGCATGTAATACGTATGGCGATGAAGTAGACCACTCCGCAGATGATCAACGTATGCAGATACCAGTAAGGTCCGAGGGGATGTAAGATGAGATACTCGCAGAAGGTCCTCAAGGAGAGGTCGCTGATGTGCTCGCGTATAGGCAAGGTAGCAGCCATGACGATATAAGCGCTTTCCATGACTACATAAGGGACAGCGAGTCGGCACATTGAGCGCATGAATGTTCGCAAGGAGCGATGCACATTCATCAGAAAGCCCGAGATGACGAGAAACGCGGGCATGTGGAACGTATAGACAACTTGCTTCGCAAACGGATAATGGTCGCCTATCCATGCAAGGTGGAAGGCAATCATCAACAGGATAAGCACGCCCTTCAGAAAGTCCACCTCCAGGATGCGATTGACATCCTGTGAGGTGGTCTTCTTTGTCACTTTTTCCTGCATGTGCTTATCCATAAAGGCTTTGAGGCTCTTTATTCGACATAAGTTAATGAATTTTTCTGCAAAGTTACGGCCTTCTGACCTTTGTGTCAAGCCGTTTTAGTGCCAACCAGTGCCATTTTGGGAAGAATGATACCAGATGGCACTAAAGTATGGATGTTTATTAGTACTTTTGCCCCCAAAATCATACAATATGAATAAAAGAACGTTTCTTATCCTTCCCTTTTTTGTGCCAATCTTTATTTCGTGTGGGCCAGATTCTTCTGTGATAAAAGCTCTTGAACGTGCAGATTCTCTTTGCTTGATAAAGCCTAAGGCGGCTGTGTCTATGTTGGATTCATTGGAAGGCGTTGTTCAAGGAGAGAGCGAAGGTATTCTTCGTTGGTGGCAACTTTCAACCATTAAGGCGCAAGATAAGGCAGATTTGCCATTGATTACGGACTCTATTATCAAGGAAGTTGTTGCTTATTTTGATGATAAAGGGCCTGCAGAGAAAAAAGTTGAGGCGCATTATTATCTTGGACGCACTTACGTGGAACTTCATAATCGTCCACAAGCTGTTATCGAATTCTTGGCAACAATTGACTTTTCGGAAGAAATGGGTATTCCTAATCCCCCGATTATGGCAAACGCTTGTTCTCAGTTGGCTGGTATATATTTGATGCAAAGGGATCCCAAAGCCGCCCTAGAAGTAGTAAAGAAAGGCTATAAAGTGGCGCAGGACTATGGATTTATGGATCCCATTTATGTGATGGATGTCGCGACTTGTTATAAACGAGCTGGAGATTTGCCTTCAACGTGGCTGTATTATCAGAAGGCTTTGAAGATGATGCGAGATGAAAACAGCTTTGAGATGTACTCTGAGATGATAATGGAAATATTATATCATTATGCAAGTCGGGGGGATAGGAAACAAGCCAGTGAGTGTTTCCAGATTCTTGAAAGTTTGCCAGAAGATAATCGCCCCAAAAGCTATTTCCTTGGAAAAGCAGGTTATTTTGAATTCTTCGGCCCTATAGATTCTGCCATTTATTATTATAAGGAGGATCTCTTGGCTTTTGATGGCTATGTGAAGCGTCGTGACACCTCTCGTGCTCTGATGGAACTATACAGACGGAAGGGTGATTATGCCGAGGCCATCCGTTATGCGATGATATATGCTGAAGCGAGCGATTCCGTGCGGTCGCAGTTAAGGATGGAGCAGACGCGCGATGCCAACAATGAGTATAAGTACCGTCGCGATATGGAAGCGGAGGCCAAGGCCTATCGGGAAGCCAGCGAAGCGCGCTTCTGGAGGTCCGTCGCTATCGGGGCCTCCGTCATCGTCCTGCTTGCCATTACGCTCATGTATCTGCTCCGCCTCAGACGAATGGACAGGAAGCTATGGCATCGTGAACAGGTTATATTGCAGCACGTAGAAGCCATCCGTCAGCGTGATGCCGACATACGGCAAAAGGATGCCACGATTAGCGATAAGGAGTTGGAAGTGGAACGCCTCATTCGTCACCTGCTGTCCTCGGCGGCCAAGGAGCAATCGCCGGACATCATCTCCCATTTCTTGAATGTAGCAGCGGGAAGGGAGCGTATTAAGCAGGAGCGGGAGTGGGACGAGTTGGCAGCAGCTATCGAATCGTTGTACCCTCAGTTCATCACAAGCGTGCACGAACGTTGGCCACTCATCAAAACCGATGAGTTGCAAATCGTTTGTCTCATGAAGATTGGGCTTGATACGCCTCAGGTGATGAATGTGACAGAACTGCCAAAGACTACGGTGTACCGTAAGGTGAGGAGGGCGAAGGCTATGCTGGGAGACTTGCTGATGGACTGATGCTTTTTAGCAAAGCCGCAACTCTCCCGATCCATAACAGCGGTGCTTGTCCATATCGTAGAGAACACCGAATTGTCCAGGGGCAACGCCTTGCAGCGGGCGCTCCGTACGGATGTCCAAGTCGCTATCAGCAAGGAGTGTTACCTCTGCAGGACAAAAGTCTGGCGTATGGCGAATCTTGATGGTCGCACTAATAACATTAACAGTTTCAAAGGGATTCATCGTCAGCCAGTGTGGAGCCGTGATGCGGAAATGATCGCTATACGACTCGATGGGGTCATAGCCGTTCACCACCCATAGGATGTTGCGCTCCATGTCCTTTTCGACCACATACCATGGACCTCCGCCGAAACCGAGCCCCTTGCGCTGCCCGATGGTGTGGAACCAAAGGCCGCGATGCATGCCCAGCACCTTGCCTGTCTTCCGGTCGATGACCTGCCCGGGCTGCTCGCCAAGATAGTTGCGGATATAGTCGTTATAATCAATCTTGCCTAAAAAACAGATGCCCTGACTGTCCTTACGATGAGCAGTGCTGAGATGCTCGCGCTCGGCAATGGCGCGCACTTCGGCCTTAGGTAGATGCCCGATGGGGAAACAAGCCTTCTGGAGCTGCCATGGTTGTAGTTGGGCGAGAAAATCTGTTTGGTCCTTCACGGGGTCCGGACTGGTACAAAGCCAGGTGCGCCCTTGCTCGTCGATCTCGGTGGTGGCGTAATGACCGGTGGCAATGATGTCATAGTCCTTCCCCACACGTTCGTCAAAGACACCAAATTTGATTAGACGGTTACACATCACGTCGGGGTTGGGGGTGAGCCCGCTGCGTACACGCGAGATGGTGTAATCCACCACCTTTTCCCAGTAATCCTTGTGCAAGTCTATGACTTCGAGTGGCAATTGGTATTTGTAGGCCACGGCGCGCGCCATCTCCAGATCCTCCTCGATAGTGCAGGTATAGTCGGTCGTGTCGCGGTCAGGACCTATTTGTATATACCACAGGTCTGGTCGTATGCCCTGCTCCACAAGCAGCGCTACTGCTACTGAACTGTCCACGCCGCCCGAGAGCAGCGCCGCCACACGTTTGTTGCTTAAATCCTTCATGACGTTGGCTTCCTTTCGTTGTTTTGCGCCGCAAAGGTAG
>CADCOX010000001.1 GCA_902803195.1 uncultured Bacteroidales bacterium | reverse complement strand
CCGCTCTCACCACTCAGGGCATCGGCATCCAAGTCAAGAAGGACTTCAACTCGCTTGGCGAACTCTTCAGGCCTCGCCGCAGAACGACGGCTCCAAAGAAATAGCAGCCTGTCCTCCCATAAAATAAAGAAGGGTGCGCTTCACAGCGTACCCTCCTCGGTAGAGCTCATGATGAATTTCATCAGATTCTGGAAAAGAAAATTTATAAAATATAGAAAACTTATTAATGAGTATGGCCGTCTCACGACGGATTTTTCTTGTTGTACCGACTGATGTGATGATGAGCTCCTGGGACGTTATGTCCGCAAAGCGTCTGTCCGTTGAATGGATCGCCAATGTGATGGCCCTGACCAGCAGAGTAGATACTGTAGTATTCACCCCCTTGATTGGTTGTATGGCTGCCGTCTGTGATATAACCGCAGAAGACCAGTTCACCCGTGAGGGAGTCCATATATATCGAGCCGCTTGAAGAGCCCACTTGCCCTTGATTAGGTGTTGTCCCATTCATGCCCGTGACGACGACTTTCGTGTTGGAGCACTCTGTGATCAGTTCATCACCCATCGACCATTCACAGGCGCTGCAAAACTCCTGAGGGTCGAAACGCTCCACGCGTATTTCAGGACAAGCGTATTTTTTCTTTATATATTGAAAATTGAATTGTGTCACGACTAAGAATGATTAACATAGACGATGTGTCCATCTGTCAGGTGGTGATGACGTGCAATACCATCAAAATGATGATTACAATAAGTCATGCCTGTTGAGACTTCATAATGACCTACTGGATGCTGGTCATCAGATGGCATAAATTCTCCCATAGTAAAATTTGGATCATGACCTGTTGTAATTGTTCCCGCGTACACCCAGGTCTTGCCTGTAGGATCCATCATATCCTTCTTCAGCTGGCCACCACCATATCCATCACATTCACCTGTATATAGATCTTCATTATTCATATATGTAATCTTTACGATCTGATCTGTGCCTGCGCAAACTGCATACAGCGTACCTTTATCAGTTTCCGTTGGCCCACAACCGCTGCAGTAAGACTGGGGTTCAAACAATTGCGCCATCATGAAAGGACGCTCATAAACTTTCTTTTTCATACCTTTTCCTTTTCTTTTGTGAATACAATGTTTACTTTTGTGAATACAATGTTTAATGTGTTCAAACATAAATTCTTTTTAAAACTTCGGCAAAGATATGAAAACTTCGGCACGCCCACAAACGATTCGCCCCAACTGTCACCAAATGGAAACAAGTTGGAGCGAAACGATAATAGCACTTTTGCGAATCAGTACTCGAGTTATTGATTTCGGTACTCCGCAGGCGTTTGCTTCGTCTGCCTACGGAAAAACGTGGAGAACGAGGATTGATTGGCAAAGCCTAAGTTAGCGGCAATCGTCTTCAAGGGCTGAGGCGGATGGACTTGAAGTTGGCGCTGCGCTTCTAATACGAGAAAAACACAGATGACATCGAGCGCCGATTTGCACACCGCCTTTCGACAGCACTTGCTGAGATAATTAGGCGTAATCGCCAGTTTGTTGGCATACCACGCGACGGCGTGAGACGTGGCATAATGCTTCATCAGTTCGTCTACAAAGCACTCAAAGACTTGCTCCATACGCGAACCATCAGACTTGATGTTGTTCGCGAGATTACCGCCTAACAAATGCATGGCGATGAGATCGAGAATCTTTTTCACCATCTCATATACGTTGTCAGAATTATGGAGCAGCAACGTCTCGAGCAACATTTGAATACAGAGATTCATAAAATGCTGGCTGGACTTCTTTGGAATCAATACGGGCGACTGCATCAAGGATAGCTTCATCTTGATGGGATTCAACACTCGGAATTGCGATTGACAACGAGGGCTGAACAGTAACGTTACCATACGGAAATCTGGCGACGACTCTTCGTACGTTACCGCTATTTGGGATGTCACCACTAAGACGTCCCCTTTGACAATGCGAACGGGCTTCATATTAACCTTTCCCTGGGCCGACCCTTCCAAACAGAAGGTGACGATGATATAATCCATTGAAATAGGACACGAGAAATAAGGTACCTCCGAGATATTCTGGTAGATAAACAAATCTCCATCGCCCAAAACGCGTTTCGGCACGCGATTCAACAATTTCTCCAGCTCTTCTGCAGAAATGTTTCCTATATTTTTACTATCTTTTTGAGCCATTTACAAATATTTAAGGACATCTAAAGATGCAAATTTAGACATATTTCAAATAATAACAAGCAAGCCCCATACAATCTGTCACGATTCAGAGAAAAAATGGATTGAAATGAACAATAAACTGCGAGGCAAACCATATTCCTATTCCTTGATTTTACGGCACAAAAATAATGATTTATATTGAACCTCATGACATCATGAAAGGAAAAATCAACGAAAATATCTACAAACAGGAGCCTTACCTTCATTTTCAATGGCCCAAATCTGTCATTCCAACATTTCTTGTCATCTATTCAGAAGATGACACTCGACTACTCAACAGACGGAACTCGACTATTCAGCAGATGACACTCGACTATTCAGCAGACGGCTCTTGACTACTCAACAGACGGAACTCGACTATTCAGCTAGCCTCCACCATCCAGTCGTTGCGAGTAGTCTCATTATTGAGACTGGCTCATGCGAACGTTCGTGTGAGGCTCTACGAATATTCGTGTAGCCTTGAGCGAACATTCATGCAGTCTGAGAGAGCCTTTTTCGTAGTTCAAGATGCCAATAATGCCCCATTTGGTCCTTATTACAGCCCGAATCCGCTACTCAATATGCCATTTTGCCGCATGACTCCTTCCAATTGAGGTCGGGGGTACTGAAATTCCGAACCGCTGATGTGTGCGCCAAGGAAGGGGAAAAGCATCAGAATCAGGGGTTCGTGCATGTCTTTTGAGGCCTACGAGAGCAGTAAACGGGTGCTTTCTGTCCACTTGCCCAGCTTTGGCATCGAAGGCGTAGAGTTTTTAAAATGCCGTATTTTATTGCAAATCAGCATTTTAGATGAATAATTACTTGATAATGATTGACCTCCAATTCCAATTCCAATTATTCCAGTTTTATTTTCGAGGTTCCAATACCCTATACTTATATATATAACTATTTATATATTAATTAATTATATATTATTTATAAGAGGGTTGTATACCTCTTTTTGGAATTGGAATTATTGGAATTGGAATTATTGGAATTGTAGCAGTAGAGACACTTGGTCTGTTGACGACTTACTCGCCTTCTCCTAAGAGGCCCTTGAGCGCTCATGTAAACTGCTGTCAAGGAGCAGGGGCGCTCAGAGCACGCCCTTGCTTGAGGGCAACTGCATGTGGTGGATGTCGCGACAGACAGCCATGCGGATGGCACGAGCGAGCGCTTTGAAGATGCCTTCAATCTTGTGGTGTTCGTTTTGTCCTTCGGCCTTGATGTTCAGGTTCATGCGAGCTGCGTCCGAGAGGCTCTTGAAGAAATGCAGGAACATCTCGGTCGGCATCTCTCCTACCCGCTCACGATGGAACTCGGCATCCCAGACGAGCCAAGGGCGACCACCGAAGTCGAGAGCAACGGAGCAGAGGCAGTCGTCCATGGGGAGGGTGTAGGTGGCGGAGGGGACAAGGCTTTCCGCCGTAACCGTTGTAGGAAGGGCATCGGCGGAGCCGCTGCCTGCACTAAAACCATAACGCTCGATACCACGTTTGTCGCCAAGAGCCTTCAGGAGCGCTTCGCCAAGGGCGAGGGCGGTGTCTTCGATGGTGTGGTGCTCGTCGACATGGAGGTCGCCACGAACGCGGATGTCGAGGTCGATGCTGCCGTGCTTGGCTATCTGCTCGAGCATGTGGTCGAAGAAGCCGAGGCCAGTGGAGATCGTGTTCTTGCCCGTGCCGTCGAGGTTGAGGGTGATGTCGATATCGGTCTCGCGCGTGGTTCTCTTAACAGTAGCCGTGCGCTGGCCTGCGTAGACGATTCCGGTTATCTTCTCCCAATCCATATCATCGCCGAGAATCAAGGCTTTGCAGCCCAGGTTCGTCGCCAGTTGTGCATCCGTATGTCGGTCGCCGATGACATAGCTGCGGCTCAGGTCGCATGCGCCGTTGGTGTAGGCTGTAAGCATCGCAGTCCCCGGCTTGCGCGTCGGCAGGTTGTCTTCGGGGAAGCTACGGTCGATGAGAATATCGTCGAACGTCACTCCTTCGCCTGCCAGAATCTCAAGCATCAAGTTGTGCGTAGGCCAAAAATAAGCCTCGGGGTAGCTGTCGGTCCCCAATCCATCCTGATTCGACACCATCACGAAGCGATAGTCGGTGTGCTGACGGATGAAGCGGAGCGCACTAATGACACCGGGCACGAAGTGGAATTTCTCGAACGAGTCAATCTGTTCGTCGGCAGGCTCTTGCAGAATAGTGCCGTCGCGGTCGATGAATAGACAAGATCCAAAAGACCCACCCCCAGCCCCTCCCGTTAGGGAGGGGAGTGGCTGGCGCGATGTTGAGGACCCACCCCCAACCCCTCTCGTCAGGGAGGGGAGAGGCTGGCGCGATGTATTGTCATTGGAGTTCATAGAAGCGTAGAAAGTTATGGATAATTAAAAGAGTTCGACCCGGAGGCGCTCCCCTCCCTTTGGGAGGGGATGGGGGTGGGCCTTCAGGGGGTTAATCTATATTGTCTTAAAGCCCCTAAGAGGGCGTTGTTTTCCTGAGGTGTTCCGATGGTGATGCGCAAGCAGTTGCCGCACAACTCTACGCGTGAACGGTTGCGGACGACGATGCCACGATCCACGAGGTAATGATAGATGCTGTCGGCATCTGTCATGCGGGCAAGGAAGAAATTGGCATCTGTAGGATAGACGGCTACGCAGACAGGCAGCTCGGCAAAAGCAGGCAAGAGATTGCGCCGCTCATTGAGGATGGTGGCACGCCATTGGTTTAGGCGGGGTATCTCGTCCAGCATACGCATAGCCTGCTGCTGCGTGAGTTGATTCACATTGTATGGATACTTCACCTTATTGAACAACGCGATAATCTCTTCCGAAGCAAAGGCCATACCCAGTCGTATGGCAGCCGATGCCCATAGTTTGGAGAATGTATTCAGCACAATAAGGTTGGGAAAGCGGTCGAGGTCGGCTCTGAAGGGGCGCAGGTCATTGAAATCGCTGTACGCCTCATCAACGACGACGATACCATCGAACTCAGTCAGCACGCGCTCAATCTGCTTGCGGTCGAAAGCGTTACCAGTAGGGTTGTTGGGCGAGCAAAGCCAGATGACTTTCGTCTGTGCATCGACAGCAGCCAACAAACTCTCGGCATCCAACGAGAAGTCCGCGCGGAGAGGAACGGTACGATATTCCACGTCATTGACCGCAGCACAGACGCTATACATGCCATAGGTTGGCGAGATAGCCACCACATTATCCTGCCTCGGTTCGCAGAAGATGCGATAGATGAGGTCGATGGCCTCGTCAGAGCCATTGCCCAGGAAGATGCGCTCTGGACGGACGCCCTTGATGACCGCCAGCTTCGCTTTCAACTCCTCTTGCAAAGGGTCGGGATAGCGGTTCAACGGAGTATTGTAAGGGTTCTCGTTGGCATCCAAGAAGACGCTGGCCTCGCGACCTTTAAATTCGTCACGGGCACAAGAGTAAGGCGTCAATGCCCATATATTCTTTCTCGTCAGATCTTGTAACTCTTTCATAATATACTCTTTAACCTTAATGTCATTGCATTCTTGTGGGCATCGAGGTGTTCAGCCTCAGCCATCAACTCGACAGCAGGTCCTATGGCATTCAAGCCCTCGGGTGTGATCTGCTGATAAGTGATTTTACGGCAGAAAGCATCGAGATTTACACCACTATAGGCCGTCGCATAACCATTGGTGGGAAGCGTATGATTAGTGCCTGAGGCATAATCACCAGCACTCTCTGGTGTGAGATGTCCGATGAATACGCTACCTGCATTGACCACTTTCTGAGCAAGCACCTCGGCATCTTCCGTCTCGATGATGAGATGCTCGGGAGCATAAAGGTTGCTGATAGCCACCGCCTCATCGAGCGTTTGCACGAGCACCAACCGCGAGTTGTCAAGAGCTGCAGCAGCAATCTCCTTGCGCGGCAAGGCCTCAAGTTGCTTGGCCACCTCCTGCTCCACTTCGGTCAGAAGACGTTCGGAAGTGGTCACCAACAGCACTTGCGAATCCACTCCATGCTCGGCCTGCGACAATAGGTCTGCAGCCACAAAAACGGGATTGGCTGTAGCATCGGCTATCACCTCCACCTCGCTTGGTCCTGCAGGCATGTCGATAGCTACATCGGCTAACGAAACCAGCTGCTTGGCACATTGGACGTATTGGTTGCCGGGGCCGAAGATCTTGGCCACCTTGGGTACGGACTCCGTACCATAGGCCATTGCACCAATGGCTTGCACCCCGCCCAGTTTGAACACCCTGCTCACGCCTGCAATACGTGCTGCCACGAGGATAGCGGGATTCACACTGCCGTCACGCTGGGGAGGCGTACAGAGAACGATCTCGCTGCAACCCGCAATACGAGCAGGTGTGGCCAACATCAACACCGTAGAGAACAAGGGTGCTGTGCCGCCTGGTATGTAGAGTCCCACTTTCTCGATGGGCACACTCCGCTGCCAGCAACGGACGCCGGGAGCCGTCTCCACATCAATGCCCTCATATCGCTGGGCTGCATGGAAACGAGCAATATTATCATGCGCCAATTGGAGAGACGCCTTCAGTTCGTCGCTGACCAACGTTTCGGCTGTTTCGAACTCGGCAGAAGTGACCGCCAATCCGTCAACAAGGTCCACGTGATCAAACTGACGCTCATACTCCAAGAGAGCCTTGTCACCTTCGTTCTTCACGCGGGCGAGCACAGCAGCTACCGTACTCGTGAGTTCGGCTGCATCTTTCGTGGGACGGGTAATAATCCCCTGCAATAAAGCCTTATCAGGATATCTATAAATCTTCATGTTTACAAAATCATTTTCTCAATAGGAATCACGAGGATGCCCTGAGCGCCCAATGCCTTCAGTTGGGAAATGACCTCCCAGAAACGTTTCTCGTCGATGACTGTGTGAACAGAGTTCCACCCGGTTGTGGCTAAAGGCATTACCGTAGGACTTTTAGCACCCGGCAGAACGGCGATAACATCCTCGAGACGCTCGCTCGGAACGTTCATCAACACGTACTTCTTATCCTCGGCAGCCTTAACGGCCTCGATGCGGAACAGCAGGTCGTCCAGTTCGGCACGTTTCTCTTCCGTGAGACCTTTATTGGCAATCAGCAGAGCATCGCTGCGCATGACCACTTCAACCTCACGCAAATTGTTGCTCACAAGCGTTGAACCCGACGAGACGATGTCGAAGATGGCATCGGCAAGACCGATACCCGGAGATATTTCTACAGAACCCGTGATGACGTGAACCTTGGCTTTAACGCCTTTCTCACTAAGGAATGAGCGCAAGATGTTCGGGTAGCTGGTGGCAATCTTCTTGCCCTCAAGCCACTCGACTCCCGTATAGTTTTCGCCTTTGGGAATGGCTAATGACAGACGACACTTGCTGAAACCCAGATGGCGCACTACTTCAGCATCCTCGCCACGCTCCACGAACTCATTCTCGCCTACGATGCCGAGGTCGGCCACACCTGTGGCTACGGACTGAGGGATGTCGTCATCGCGCAGGTAGAGCACTTCCATAGGATAGTTCGTCGATTCCACCAAGAGCGTCCGTTTGCTAGACGGAATCTTGATGCCAGCCTCGCTGAGGAGCGCCATCGTATCTTCATAAAGGCGCCCTTTTGATTGTACTGCTATTCGTAACATATTCTTATGTCTCCTTTCGTTGAACTCGAAATATATAACTTTTGAATATTAACTGAAAAAGGCTTACCGTTGAATCCACGGCAAGCCTTTGTTTGTAGTAGGAAAGTGATTATCCAAATGCTCAAGCATTCCCTCCTCGCCGTGTCGTTGTCTACGCGTCGTGGTGATGATGATGTGAGCAAAGGATATCAAATACCATTTCCTTTTTTCTTTAATTGCGCTGCAAAGGTACGACTAAAACTACAAAACTGCAAGCAAAATCGTAAAATAATTGCAAATCAGTAACAATTCGAGCTTCTTTTGGCTTGATTAACGATGAAAGACAGCTCCTTCATCTATCGTCAAGCGAGAATGTCTTCGGGTTGACGAGGCTCGAAGGGACCATCTTTTGCTTCAAAGATAACCGTGGGTTCGAGGACTTCTACCGTATGCCATACACCGGCGGGAATGTTAAGGAGGAAGTCAGCTGTGGATGGATTTAGCGCAAAGCGAGCCGTCTCACGTCCGCTGTCGTCATAGAAGACTTCGTCCATGCGTCCACGCAAGATGATAGCCGTCTCTGAGGTGTTGCGATGGCGATGGATGGGCAGTTCGGTGCCTGGCAACATAGCGTTGAGCATGCGTTGCGACTGGTCGTCGGGAGTGGTACGAAGGTCGTACGCCTCGCGTAGACGAGGGTTCTTACGTGCACGTTCTAAGAGTTGGTCGAGAAAAGCATTGTCGACAAAGATAGGTAAAGACATAGTTGAGAAGTTGAAAAGTTGAGAAGTTGAAAAGTTGAGGAGTTGAAATATTGAAACGTTGAAACATTGAAATATTGAAATATTGAAACGTTGAGGAGTTGACAAGTTGAGAAGTTGAAAAGTAAAGGAGTTGACAAGATGAATGATGACAACGTTTATCGGCATTTGTGTCTTTCAACTTTTCAACTTTTCAACTTTTCCGCTCGGCGCTTGCGACGCTTCTTCGAACGAAGCGAGTCTGAAGAACTTCCCATCATATCACCCTTCTATCTCCGATAGTTCGAGCCAACGGAGTTCGGCGGCATCGAGTTCTTCTTGCAGTTGTGGGAGGCGGCGGCTCTTCGTGGTGAGTTCGTCCACTGAGAGCGTACCGCTACAGAGGGCTGCTTCAAGATCTGCTTTCTCCTTTTCGAGTTGAGCGATAGTTGCTTCGAGCGTTTCCATCTCACGACGTTCCTTGAAACTGAGACGGCGAGGACGGGATTGTGTCGGATCTGAGCGGGATGAAGTCTTATCGGAGCTTGTTGCTGAAGCTGATGAGGAAGAGCGGTCCGAACGCGTAGAAACCATTGAGGCTGCTTGTTGCTCCTTCTCCCAAGCACGGAATTGGCTATAGTTGCCAGGGAAGTCCTTGACACGTCCATCTCCTTGGAAAACAAGAAGGTGGTCGACTACCTTATCCATGAAATAGCGGTCGTGACTGACAACAATTAGGCATCCGCGGAAATTGCGAAGATAATCCTCGAGGATGTTGAGCGTGACGATGTCGAGGTCGTTGGTAGGTTCGTCGAGGATGAGGAAGTTAGGATTCTGCATGAGCACCGTACAGAGGTAGAGACGGCGCCGCTCGCCACCTGAGAGCTTATAGATGTAGTTCTGCTGCTGAAGAGGAGTGAAGAGGAAGTGCTGCAAGAACTGCATGGCTGTGAGGTGACGTCCTCCACCGAGGTCCACGTATTCGGCTACGCGCCGCACAGCATCGATGACGCGCATCTCGGTATCGAACTGCATCCCTTCCTGCGAGAAGTAGCCGAAACGAACCGTCTCGCCAATGACGAAACGACCGGTGTCGGGCTTCACCTCGCCCAACAACATCTTGACAAACGTAGATTTTCCGGTACCGTTGGCGCCTACGATGCCCATCTTCTCATAACGCGAGAAATTGTAGTAGAAGTCACGCAGAATGACCTTGTCAGTACTTCCAGGTCGATTGGGGTCGGCAGGAAAGGTCTTACTGACATACTCGGCCTCGAAGATCTTCGAACCAATGTACGTGCTATTGAGTTGAAGCGTCACAGCCTTCTCTTCGATGCGGCGTTTAGCTTCCTGCTCAAGTTCGTAAAAAGCCTCTTCACGTGAACGTGCCTTATGCCCACGTGCCTGTGGCATGCGACGCATCCACTCGAGTTCTGTCCTATATAAGTTTTGCGCGCGCGCGATATTGGCGTTCGTCACGTCTATACGCTCCTGCCTTTTCTCGAGATAATAGGCATAGTTGCCACGATAGGTGTAAATCGTCTCGTCATCAAGTTCGAGGATGAGCGTGCAGATACGATCGAGGAAATAACGGTCGTGGGTGACCATCAGTAGCGTCATCGACGAGCGAGAGAGGTAGCCTTCGAGCCATTCAATCATCTGTAGGTCGAGGTGGTTGGTAGGTTCGTCAAGGATGAGCATATCAGGTTCCTGACAGAGAACATTGGCCAGAGCGACTCGTTTGAGTTGACCACCCGAGAGATGACTGATGGGCTGGTCGTGGTCGGTAATCTTGAGGCGCGTCAGATACTCCTGTATGCGGCGCGGCTCTTCGCGACACTTCCAAAGGCAAGCCTCGAGGACAGTCATATCCTGAGGAAAGGACGGCGACTGCTCGAGATAGGCCACACGCAAGTCGCGACGATAGGTAACGGTGCCGCTCTCTGGTTGCTCGTGCCCCGCAATGATATTGAGTAGAGAGGTCTTCCCTACTCCATTCTGAGCGATGAGACCCACGCGCTGGCGTTCGGCAAGACCGAACGTGATGTCGTGGAAGAGGACTTTGTCGCCTACTGAAAAAGTGAGGTTGTCGACCTGAAAATAGGGATTAACGATTGCCATAATGCTTATTTTGGGTGCGAAAGTAAAGAAAAAAAGTGAAAAACATTTGCTCTTTCAAAAGAAATTTGTACCTTTGCACACGATTTTATGAAGGGTCGACCCGAAAAGGAGGTCAATCCGTTTGTAAGAAATCAAATTATTCTTCCCGATTATTCATTTTTTAAGGACATTTGTGTTCCTTAATTTAATTTGATGAACCAATACTATGCACACTAAAATTGAACTCGAGGCTTTGCCTATCGAGCAACTGACCGATATTGCAAAATCCCTCAACATCACCACGAAAAGCAAAACAGAAAAACTGGATCTCATCTATAGCATCATCGAAGCTGAGCTGAGCCAGACACCTCTTCCCACGACAGAAAAGCCCAAGAAACGTGGGCGCAAGACGAATACCGAGAAAACTGCGCAAGCTACAACCGAGAACATCAAACAGATGCAGGAAACAACGGCTAAGATGAAGGCTGCTGCTACTGACGGCAAAGACGAGGCCCCCCAACCCAAAGCTACGACCAAAAAGTCAACTTCGAAGAGTAAGGCTGCAGAGAAAAAACAGCCCGAAACTGCAAAACCTGCAGAACCTGCTAACGAAGCAGCTCCCCAAACCGCACCAACACCCAAGAAACGGGGCCGTAAGACCAAGGCTGAGAAGGAAGCCGAGGCTGCAGCTGCAAAGGCAGCCGAAATGCAATTGTTTGCAGAAGAGTCTCAACCCGAAGAGAATAAAGAAAGCAAAGATGTAGCAAAAGTTCAGGAGAGTGCTGAGAGTACAGCGGTCATCGCAAATGAGGAAAACATGGTGAACCCTGAGCCTAATGAGCAAGTTGAAGACGCCAAGAGTCCTGAGGAAGCTGAAAATGCGCCTTTCGCTGAGGAGGAAGAAATCATCACTCCCGAAGCCGTTGAGGCTTTCTTCAACGCTGATGAACCCGACTTCTTCGTCCTCCAGCCTATTCCCGACATGGAAGTTGCAGGCATGCCTGATGAAATCATGGACCCTTACGGTCAACCCGAACCCGAACCGCCATACCTGCAGAATCTGACAGATATCTCAAGCAACTATGGCAACACTCCCGAGCCTGGAAAAGTTGGCCCAGAAGTAGTTGTTGAGCCCTTCGACTTCAGCGACATGGTAAAGACTGAAGGTGTGCTCGAGGTGACGCCCGATGGCTGGGGATTCCTCCGTTCATCTGACTACAATTATCTGGCGAGTCCCGATGACGTCTACGTCAATCAACAACAGATTAAGCAATTCGGTTTGAAGACAGGCGATGTCGTCGAAGGCACGGTCAATCCTCCTCACGAAGGCGAGAAATACTACCCACTGGCTAAGTTGTTTAGTGTCAACGGTGTAGAGCCTGCCCGTATTCGCGATCGTCAAGCTTTTGAACACCTCACGCCCCTCTTCCCCGATGAAAAATTCAACCTCTGCCGAGGATACAACGATCCAACCAGCGTTCGTATCGTAGACTTGTTCTCACCAATTGGCAAAGGCCAGCGCGCACTCATAGTGGCTCAGCCAAAGACAGGTAAGACCATCTTGATGAAAGAGATAGCCAATGCCATTGCAGCCAATCACCCCGAGGCATATCTGATGATGTTGCTGATTGACGAGCGCCCTGAAGAGGTTACGGACATGGCCCGCACAGTAAACGCCGAGGTGATTGCGTCGACCTTTGACGAACCCGCAGAACGTCACGTGAAGATTGCCGGTATTGTCCTGGAGAAAGCCAAACGTATGGTCGAATGTGGTCATGACGTGGTAATCTTCCTCGACAGCATCACACGCTTGGCACGCGCTTACAATACGGCTGCTCCTGCAAGCGGTAAGATTCTCACTGGTGGTGTGGACGCCAATGCACTACAAAAGCCGAAGCGTTTCTTCGGCGCAGCCCGCAACATTGAAGGTGGTGGTTCGCTGACTATCATCGCAACAGCACTTATCGACACCGGTTCTAAGATGGACGAAGTCATCTTCGAGGAGTTCAAAGGAACAGGTAATATGGAGTTACAGCTCGATCGCACATTGGCCAACAAGCGTATTTTCCCCGCCGTGAACATCGTTGCCAGCAGCACACGCCGCGATGATCTCCTTCACGATCGTACTACGCTCGATCGCATGTGGATTCTGCGTAAGTTCCTCTCTGACATGAATCCCATTGAAGCGATGAACGAACTGAAGAGCCGACTCGAAAACACTAAGACCAATGAGGAATTCCTCATCTCGATGAATTCATAAGAACTAGAACTTTAACATACTCTTATAAAGGCGTCCGTTTGTGTTGATTCACAAACGGGCGCTTATTCTTCTATACAATTCTTAATAGGGACGAGCGATGGAATGCCGGCAACAAAATCGCCAGCCGCTATCGGCCTGAGGAAAACGCCATTGCCAATCGCTATCAGACAAAGAGGAACTCCTTTGCCAGAAAGGTAGGGATAAGTAAAATGAAAGAAAGAGAGGAAGTAAAACAGAAAACTGAAGAGGCAAAAAAAAAAGCGAGGCTGTGTGCGTGACAGCCTCGCTATATAGGTGATGGATAAATTACAAAGCGGAATCAGGAGAACCACTTGACGTAGCAGAAGTCCTGACGATGGGGCAGACGATCGTTCTTTGGATAGATTCGATAAGCTGCCTTGAATCCACCAGCGTTATTGGACACGTGAGTGACGTGGAAGGTGTAGAGGTTGCCTTCGCGCTTGATGACCTCGAGAGGCTCGACGCTGTAGATGTGATCCTCGCCCTTCTTGTCGGTAGAGAGGGTGACCAGCTCTATGCCGATAGCATTGTCGAGACCAGCCTCGTCGAGGACGATGTTGACGTCGTACTTACGACCAGCCTCGAGGACGGTGCCGTCGGTAGGCTCGGTGCGCTCTATGCTGACGACGCGGATGCTGTCCCAACGCTCGGCAACAGCTTCCTTCCAGAGAGCAATCTCCTTGGCAATGGCGTTGTCGCGGGCGCTAATCTTCTTGAAGCGAGCAGCCATGGGATTGTAGAACTTGGTGTAGTAGTCGTCGAGCTGGCGTTTCATCGTATAATGAGGTGCTATGCGAGCAATAGAGTTCTTGATGACCTGAATCCATGAGGGGCTGTAGCCCTTGGCGTTGCGAGCATAGTAGGTGGGCATAATCTCATTCTCGAGCAAACCATAGATGGTGGCAGCATCAAGCTGATCTTGATAGGCCTGGTTCTCGTAGGTACGCTTCTCAGTAAGAGCCCAACCGGCACCT